>NZ_JBPQTV010000187.1:0-12435 GCF_051386515.1 Streptomyces sp. URMC 123
GAAGGCCGGGGAAAGATGCCCGCCCCGAAGGGGCGGAAAAGCCCGTGGCGTTCACGTCGACGACGGTCACGTCACGGGCGGGCCGTCACGTGGAGGTCGCGCACACCCGGAGGGAGACGCATACCCGGAGGGAGACGTGGTCACGTCGGGGGGAGGAGGGGCGCCAGCCATGTGGGGACGCCGCCTCGGGCTCGTCCACCGCCCCCGCCAGGGCCACCAGCGCGGGCGCCGTCCCGACGAGATACCCCAGCTCCTCACGGATGCGCAGCGACTCCGCGAACCCGCGCCGCGCCTCCGCCGGCTCCCCGTCCCTGAGGGCGAGCCCGGCCAGATGCCGCCAGGTGAAGGACATCAGCAGCAGATCGCCCCGGGCCAGCGCGCCCGCGTGGGCGCGCTGGTACGCGGCGCGCGCCGCCGGCGGGCTCTCCGAGAGGTGCTCGGCGATCAACCCGCGGCGGAAGTCGAGGAGGGGGCGGCCGTCGGCCGCCGGGGCGAGGAGCGCCACGGCCCTGCCCAGCGCGGCCCGCGCCTCGTCCGCGCGGTCGCGGACGCCGAGAACGGTGGACGCGTACGCCAGGTGGCCCCGCTCGCACGCGGCCGCGCCCCGCTCGTCGTCCGTGCCGGCGACGGCCTCGGCCGTACGGAGCGCGTCCTCCGCCGCGGCCCAGCCCTCGCCCGTGAACAGGCAGCGCTCCACGAGGAGCGCCACCCGCTGTAACGCGGCGGGGGCGCTGCGGTCGGCCGTGGGTTCGAGGAGGGCGGCCGCGTCGTCCCAGCAGCCGCGTGACCGCAGCCGCCACACCGCCACGTCCAAGGGGCCGGCCCCCTCCGCCCGGGCCCCCGGAATCCAGGGGACCGCCTTTGGCTCTCCCGAATGCGACATGGCGGTGTCCGCCACATTCCCTCCCCAAGCGCGCCGTCGAGCCGGAAGCCGTGGGCGCATCTCAGCACGAATACCCGGCCCCCGCCAAGGGGCCGATGGCCGCGGCGGCGCCGCCCCGGCGGTCGCGGACCCCACGCGGACCCCACGCGGGCGCCCCCCGGCGCCACGAGCGCCACGAGCGCCACGCGCGCCGGGGCCGTACGGCGGAGGAGATCTCAGCTCATGCGCAGGGCGAGGAAGAAGTCCAGCTTGTCCTCGAGCCGCGCCAGATCGCGGCCGGTGAGCTGCTCGATCCGCCCGACGCGGTACCGCAGCGTGTTGACGTGGAGGTGGAGCCGGGTGGCGCAGCGCGTCCAGGAGCCGTCGCAGTCGAGGAACGCCTCCAGCGTGGGGATGAGCTCGGCGCGGTGGCGGCGGTCGTAGTCGCGCAGCGGGTCGAGCAGCCGGGCGGTGAAGGCGCGCCGCACGTCGTCGGGGACGAACGGCAGCAGCAGGACGTGCGAGGCGAGCTCCTGGTGGCCGGCGGCGCAGACCCGGCCGGGCCGGGCGGCGGCCACCCGGCGGGCGTGCCGGGCCTCCTCCAGGGCGCCGCGCAGCCCCTCCGCGGAGTGCACGGGCGCGCTGACGCCGATGGTCAGCCGGCCGTCGCCGTCCAGGCCCCGGCCGAGCGGCTCGGCGACCGCGGCCAGCAGTTCGTCGGCGTGCACCCCCGCCTCGGCCCCGGGGTCCTCCGCGGGCACCGACGGCAGCGGCACGAGCGCGACGGCCTCGTCCCCGGCGTGGGCCACCGCGATCCGGTCCGACGGCTCGGGCCCGCCGGCCCGGGGGTCGACGAGGACCTCCTCCAGCAGCGCCTGGGTCACCGGGCCGCTGTCGGGCGCCGTACGGGTGTCGGTGGCGCGTTCGTTCTCGGGGCGGGCGTCCCACTCGACGCGGGCCACGACGACCTGCCAGTGCGGGGCGGTGCCCAGCCCGGGCAGGAGCACCGGCGCGGCGACCCGCAGCCGGGCGGCGACCTCGGCCGGCGGGGCCCCGGTCTGCACCAGTTCGAGAACCTCCTGCGCGAGCCGGCGGCGTACGGTGCGGGCCGCGTCGCGGCGGTCGCGCTCCACGGCGATCAGCTGGGTGACCCCGTGCAGCAGGTCGAGCCGCTCGGGGGACCAGTCGCCGGCGTCCGCCTCGACGGCGAGCAGCCAGTCCGAGAGCACGCTCTCGCGCGCGTCGCGCCCGCCGGTGGCGGCCGTGGCGGCGCCGGAGCCGCCGGGGATGGGGAAGAGGGAGTAGGTGGCGCCCTGGAGGGTCAGCCGGTGCGGCCCGCGGCGCCCGGCGCGCGCGGCGGCGAGGTGTTCGCCGGCGAGCGCCGCGCCGAGGGCGGGGGGCAGCTCGGGCCCGGTCCCGGCCAGGCTGGAGCCCGCGATCCGCCGGCCGGTGGGGGAGAGCACCCAGGCCCGCAGGTCGAGGTCGCCGCGGAGCAGGTCGAGCACCACCTCGGGTCCGCCGCCGGCCGGCCCCGAGGTCATCAGCCGGCGGTGCCGGTCGACGACGGCGGCCAGGTCCCCGGCCCGCTCGCTGGAGACCTGGCGCACCACGTGCTCGGTGATGGCGGCGAACGCCACGTCCTCGTCGACCGCGAACAGCGGCAGCCGGTTGCGGGCGCAGGCGAGCACCAGGTCGTCCGGGATGGCGCCCAGCTCCGCCTCCCCGGCCGCCAGCCCGGCCACCCCGGCGGTGGCCAGAATGCGCACGAACCGCTCCGAGTCCTCGGGCCTGCGCCGCCAGGCCAGCCCGGTGAGCACCAGCTCGCCGCCGGACAGATAGCGGCTGGGGTCGCGCAGGTCGGTGGTCATCACGCCGCGCACCGTGCGGTCCAGCTCGTCCTCGCCGCTCAGCAGCCGCAGGCCGAGGGTGTCCGTTTCCAGCAGTGCGCGCAGCCGCATCTCGTCGCCCGCCGATCGTGTCTTGTGTTGCCAGTGGAATACCGCGAGGTTGCTGATCCCCGTCTTTCGTTCGAATCTACAAGACATCACATCCGGCCAGCCAACCGCTTCATGGTTTCGGTGACTGCACCGGGCGGTACGGCGGTCTGTGTACTGGCCCCACGCCACGTGAACAGGACATGAACGCCCCGGCCGGGTCCGCAGGTCCGCCGGCCGGGAACGAAGGACTCGACGCCCCACGGGAGAGCCTCCCGTGGGGAACGCCCCCACGGGAACGCCCCCCACGGGAAACCCCCACGGAAAAGAGAGCCACTCATGGACTTCCTTCGCCCCGCAGGCTGGGAGGAGGCGCTCGCCGCGAAGGCCGAGCACCCCGCGGCCGTGCCGATCGCGGGCGGGACGGATGTGATGGTCGAGATCAATTTCGACCACCGCCGACCGGAGCACCTGCTGGATCTGAACCGCGTCGCGGAGCTGCGGGAGTGGGAGGTCGGCGCGGAAACGGTCCGGCTGGGTGCCGGCGTGACCTACACGCAGATCATGGAGCACCTGCGCCGGGAGCTGCCCGCGCTCGCGCTCGCCGCGCACACCGTCGGCTCGCCGCAGATCCGCAACCGCGGCACCGTCGGCGGGAACCTCGGCGCCGCCTCCCCGGCCGGGGACTCGCACCCGGCGCTGCTGGCCGCCGGCGCCGAGGTGGAGGCCGTCTCGGTGCGCGGCACCCGCATGATCCCCGTGGAGGAGTTCTACACCGGGGTGAAGCGCAACGCGCTCGCCCCCGACGAACTCGTCCGGGCCGTGCACATCCGGCGGGCGGACGGGCCGCAGCAGTTCTCCAAGGTGGGCACCCGCAACGCCATGGTGATCGCCGTCTGTGCCTTCTCCCTGGCCCTGCACCCCGAGACCCGCACCGTGCGCACCGGTATCGGCTCCGCCGCGCCCACCCCCGTACGGGCCCTGGTGGCCGAGGAGTTTCTCGGCGCCGCGCTCGAGGAGGGCGGCTTCTGGGAGTCGGGGCGGCCCCTGGCTCCCTCGGTGGCCCGACAGTTCGCCGAGCTCTGCTCGGGGGCGTGCAACCCCATCGACGACGTCCGGGGCAGCGCCCGTTACCGGCGGCACGCGGTGGGCGTGATGGCTCGCCGCACCCTCGGCTGGACCTGGGACGCCTATCGGGGCGCCGCCCGCGACACGGACGGAGGAGACACACGGTGCGCGTGAACTTCACGGTCAACGGCCGCCCGCAGCAGGCGGACGACGTGTGGGAGGGCGAGTCCCTGCTGTACGTGCTGCGCGAGCGGCTCGGGCTGCCCGGCTCCAAGAACGCCTGCGAGCAGGGCGAGTGCGGCTCCTGCACGGTGCGCCTCGACGGGGTGCCGGTCTGTGCCTGCCTGGTGGCCGCCGGGCAGGTGGAGGGCCGCGACGTGGTCACCGTCGAGGGGCTGGCCGACCACGCCCGGCAGCGCGCCGGACGCGCGTGCTCCGGGGGCGGCTGCGGGGCGGACGCCGCGACAGCGGGCGCCGGGGAGCCGGGCACGAAGGGCGCCGAGCAGGCCGGCACCCACCCGGACGACGCCCGGCGCTGGCAGGCCGCCCCCACCGGCGGCGACCTCGAACTCTCCCCCGTGCAACAGGCGTTCATCGACGCCGGCGCCGTCCAGTGCGGATTCTGCACCCCGGGCCTCCTGGTCGCCGCCGACGAACTGTTGGAGCGCACGCCCCAGCCCTCGGACGCGGACATCCGCGAGGCGCTGTCGGGCAACCTGTGCCGGTGCACCGGCTACGAGAAGATCCTCGACGCGGTCCGGCTCGCCGCCGCCCGCGGCGGAGCGGAGGGCTGAGACGATGGGCGTCACCCGCACCCCCACCACCATCACCCAGGGCAGCACCGGCACCAGGGGCGGCATCGGCGAATCGACCCTGCGCCCCGACGGCACCCTGAAGGTCACCGGCGAATTCGCCTACTCCTCGGACCTGTGGCACGAGGACATGCTGTGGGGCTTCACCCTCCGCAGCCCGCACGCCCACGCCGAGATCCGCTCCATCGACATCTCCGAGGCGCTCGCCCAGGCCGGCGTCCACGCCGTGCTGACCTACGACGACCTGCCGACCGACACCAAGAACTACGGCCTGGAGATCGCGGACACCCCCGTACTGGCGCACGGCCGGGTCCGCCACCACGGCGAGCCGGTGGCCCTCGTGGCCGCCGACCACCCCGAGACCGCCCGCCGGGCCGCCGCCAAGATCAAGGTCGACTACGTACCGCTGCCCGTGGTGCACGACGAGGCGAGCGCCACCGCCGAGGACGCCCCGCTGCTCCACCCCGGCCGCACCGACCCCCACGCGGCCCATGTGCCGCACCCCAACATCGTCCACCGCCAGCCGATCGTCCGCGGCGACGTGGCGGCCGCCCGCGCCCGCGCCGATGTGATCGTCAGCGGCGAGTACGTGGTGGGCATGCAGGACCAGGCGTTCCTCGGCCCGGAGTCCGGCCTGGCGGTGCCCGCCGAGGACGGCGGCGTCGACCTCTACGTCGCCACCCAGTGGCTCCACTCCGATCTGCGCCAGATCGCCCCCGTCCTCGGGCTCCCCGAGGAGAAGATCCGGATGACGCTCTCCGGCGTCGGCGGCGCCTTCGGCGGGCGCGAGGACCTGTCGATGCAGATCCACGCCTGTCTGCTGGCCCTGCGCACCGGCAGGCCCGTGAAGATCGTCTACAACCGGTTCGAGTCCTTCTTCGGCCACGTCCACCGGCACCCCGCCCGCCTGCGGTACGAGCACGGCGCCACCAAGGACGGCCGGATCACCCATATGACGTGCCGGATCGTGCTGGACGGCGGCGCCTACGCCTCCGCCTCGCCCGCCGTCGTCGGCAACGCCTCCTCGCTGAGCGCCGGCCCGTACGTCATCGACAACGTCGACATCGAGGCCATCGCGCTCTACACCAACAACCCGCCCTGCGGGGCGATGCGCGGCTTCGGCGCCGTCCAGGCCTGCTTCGCCTACGAGGCCCAGATGGACCGGCTCGCCGCCGCCCTCGGCCTCGACCCCGTCGCCTTCCGGCAGCTCAACGCCATGTCCCAGGGCACCGTGATGCCCACCGGCCAGGTCGTGGACTCCCCGGCGCCCGTCGCCGAACTGCTGCGCCGGGTCAAGGCCATGCCCATGCCGCCGGAGCGCCAGTGGGAGAGCGCCGGGGGCGAGCCGGACGTCCGGGCGCTGCCCGGCGGGCTGTCCAACACCACCCACGGCGAGGGCGTCGTACGGGGTGTGGGCTACGCCGTCGGCATCAAGAACGTCGGCTTCTCCGAGGGGTTCGACGACTACTCCACCGCCCGCGTCCGGCTGGAGGTGGTCGCCGGCGAGCCGGTCGCCGTCGTGCACACCGCGATGGCCGAGGTGGGCCAGGGCGGGGTCACCGTGCACGCCCAGATCGCCCGCACCGAGCTCGGCGTCACCCGGGTCACCATCAACCCGGCCGACACCCGGGTGGGCTCCGCGGGCTCCACCTCCGCCTCCCGCCAGACCTATGTCACCGGCGGGGCCGTCAAGCACACCTGCGAGGCGGTGCGCGAGCGCGTACTGGAGCTGGGCCGGCGCAGGTTCGGCACCCACCACCCCGCCTGGGCGACCGCCGAACTCCTGCTGGAGGGGGGCAAGGTGGTCACCGACGGCGGGGAGGTGCTCGCCGACCTCGCCGACGTGCTCGGTGACGAGGTCATCGACGTCGAACGCGAGTGGCGCCACCGGCCCACCGAACCGTTCGACCTGCGCACCGGCCAGGGCCGCGGCCACGTCCAGTACTCCTTCGCCGCCCACCGCGCGGTCGTGGAGGTGGACACCGAACTCGGCCTCGTCAAGGTCGTCGAACTCGCCTGCGCCCAGGACGTCGGCAAGGCCCTCAACCCGCTCTCCGTGGTGGGCCAGATCCAGGGCGGTACGACGCAGGGGCTCGGGCTCGCGGTGATGGAGGAGATCGTCGTCTCACCGGAGGGGAAGGTGCGCAACCCGTCCTTCACCGACTACCTGATCCCCACCATCCTCGACACCCCCACCATCCCCGTCGACGTCCTCGAACTCGCCGACGAGCACGCCCCGTACGGGCTGCGCGGCGTCGGGGAGGCACCGACGCTCTCCTCCACCCCCGCGGTGGTCGCCGCCATCCGCCAGGCCACCGGGCTCGCCCTCGACCGCGTACCGGTGCGGCCCGAACACCTCACCGGCACCTGACGCCGGCGTTCCGGACACCGGAGCACCCGGCACCGGCGTTCCCGTCCCGGCGCCGGCGCCGGAGCACCCGGCACCGGCGTTCCCGAACGGACACCGGCGCAACCACGTTCGTCTCGGGCCGTCCCCCGGGTCGTGCAGCCCAGGCAACCCAAATCCCGCGGGCCCCACCCCGCGGGTGCCCCTGTGAACCTTGGGAGTTGGCCTTCATGACCCAGTCATTCGTGCGACCGAGGACCGACCGGGAGGCGGGCGCCGGCTCACGCCCGCCCACCGGCCGTTCCCGGCTCGACCGGTACTTCCACATCTCCGCACGAGGCTCCACGGTCGCACGAGAGGTGCGCGGAGGCGTCACCACCTTCATGGCGATGGCGTACATCCTCCTGCTCAACCCGCTGCTGCTGTCCGGCGCCGACGTCAACGGCGACCGGCTCGACCAGTCCGCCCTCGTCACGGCGACCGCCCTCGCCGCGGCCGTCACCACCCTGCTGATGGGCCTCATCGGCAAGGTGCCCCTGGCGCTCGCCGCCGGGCTCAGCGTCTCCGGGGTGCTCGCCACCCAGGTCGCGCCCCATATGACCTGGCCCCAGGCGATGGGCATGTGCGTGCTCTACGGAGCGGTGATCGTGCTGCTGGTCCTCACCGGCCTGCGCGAGGTCATCATGAACGCGATACCGCTGCCGCTCAAGCACGGCATCACCATCGGCATCGGGATGTTCATCGCGCTGATCGGCCTGGTCAACGCGGGCTTCGTCGGCAAGGGAGCACCCGTCACGCTCGGCACCGGCGGGCAGCTGAGCGGCTGGCCCGTGCTGGTCTTCTGCGTCACCCTGCTGCTGATCTTCATGCTCCAGGCGCGCGGCGTCCCCGGCGCCATTCTCATCGGCATCGTCGCCGGCACCCTCGTCGCCATGGTCGTCGACGCCACCGCCGGCCTGGACCGGAAGGTCTGGGGCCTGACCGCCCCCGAACTGCCCGGCAGCGCCTTCGCCGCACCCGACTTCGGGCTCTTCGGCCATGTCGCCTTCGGGGACTGGGGGTCCGTCGGCGCCATGACCGTCGGGGTGATCGTCTTCACCCTGGTGCTCGCCGGCTTCTTCGACGCCATGGCCACCATCATCGGCGTCGGCACGGAGGCCGGACTCGCCGACGAGCGCGGCCGGATGCCGGGGCTGAGCAAGGCGCTCTTCGTCGACGGCGCCGGCGGCGCGATCGGCGGGGTCGCCGGCGCCTCCGGGCAGACCGTCTTCGTCGAATCCGCCACCGGCGTCGGCGAGGGCGCCCGTACGGGCCTGTCCAGCGTCGTCACCGGACTCCTCTTCGCCGCCGGGCTGTTCCTCACCCCGCTCGCCCAGATCGTGCCCGGCCAGGTCGCCGCCGCGGCCCTGGTCGTCATCGGGGCGATGATGATGCAGAACGCCCGGCACGTCGACTGGGCCGACCGCTCGGTCGCCGTCCCCGTCTTCCTCACCGTCGCCCTCATGCCCTTCACCTACTCCATCACCGCGGGCGTCGGGGCCGGCGTCATCGCCTACACCGCGATCAAGGCCGCACAGGGCAAGTGGCGGGAGCCGGGCGCGTTCATGTGGGTGCTCACCGGGGTGTTCGGCGTCTACTTCGCCCTGCACCCCATCGAGGGCTGGCTGGGCGTCGGCGGCTGACCCGCGCGGGGCGGGCGGGCGAGCCGCGGCGGTGTCCACGGCGGCTCGCCCGAGTGGCGCCCCCGGCGCGCACGACGTAGGGGTATCCCAGAAGGAGAGGTGACCGACATGCTGGACATCGCCGAGGAGCTCCACCGGTGGTGCGAGCAGGGGCGCGACTTCGCGGTCGCCACGGTCGTGGCCGTCACCGGCAGCGCGCCCCGGCAGCCCGGCGCGGCACTCGCCGTCGCCGCCGACGGCACGGCGATCGGCTCCGTCTCCGGAGGGTGCGTCGAGGGCGCGGTGTACGAGCTGTGCCGGGCGGCGCTGGAGAGCGGCGACAGCGTGCGGGAACGCTTCGGCTACAGCGACGAGGACGCGTTCGCCGTCGGCCTGACCTGCGGTGGGGTCATCGACGTGGCCGTCGTGCCGGTCCGGGGGAGCGCCGCGGTGCGCCCGGTGTACGCGGCCGCGCTGGCCGCGGCGGCCGGCGGGGCGCCGGCGGCGCTCGCCCGGGTGGTCGACGGGCCGCCGGACCTGCTCGGCCGGGCGCTCCTCGTCCGGCCCGACGGCTCGTGGGAGGGCTCGCTGGGCGGCGGGGCGGCCGGGGACGCCGCGCCCGGAACGCCGCCCGGCGGCGTCCCCGGGGCGCTCGGACTCGACCGTACGGCGGCCGCCGAGGCCCGTGCGCTGCTCGACGCCGGCCGCACCGGCACGGTCGAGGTGGGCGCGGACGGCAGCCGCTGCGGGCGGCCCCTCACCCTCCTGGTCGAATGCAGCGTGCCCGCGCCCCGCATGCTCGTCTTCGGGGCGATCGACTTCGCCGCGGCCCTGGTCCGGGCGGGCAAGTTCCTCGGCTACCACGTGACCGTGTGCGACGCCCGGCCCGTCTTCGCCACGCGGCACCGCTTTCCCGACGCGGACGAGGTCGTCGTGGACTGGCCGCACCGCTATCTGGACCGGCTCACCGGGGCGCGCGGGGGGAGCCCCGGCGGGGCCGAGGCGCTCGACGGCCGCGCCGTCCTGTGCGTCCTCACCCACGACGCGAAGTTCGACGTGCCGCTGCTGGAGCGGGCGCTGCGGCTGCCCGTCGCGTACGTCGGGGCGATGGGGTCGCGCCGTACGCACCTCGCCCGGCTCGCCCGGCTGCGCGAGGCGGGGCTCGGCGAGGCGGAACTCGCCCGGCTGCGCTCGCCGATCGGCCTCGACCTCGGCGCGCGCACGCCGGAGGAGACGGCCCTGTCCATCGCCGCGGAGATCGTCGCCACGCGGCGGGGCGGGAGCGGGGTGCCGCTCACGGGGGCGGGGACGCCCATCCACCACGACGAGCACCGGTCGATATTGAGGTGCGGGCCCGTAGGGGCGGGGCTTAGGGTCGACGCCCGTGGAACCGCTCAATGAGAAACAGATCCGCTCATCCTTCGTGAACTGCACCAAGGGTGAGGCGGCGCGCCTGAGACTGCCCCTCGACTTCGCCGACCTGCCCTGGGAGGACCTGGACTTCCTCGGCTGGGTGGACCCCGGGGCGCCGCTGCGGGCGCACCTCGTCCTGCCCCGGGAGCGGGGGCCGCTCGGGATCACGCTGCGGGTGCCGTCCGTGAGCCGCGCGAGCGCGGTGCGGTCCAGTCTGTGCCAGATCTGTCTGACCAGCCACGCGTCCTCCGGGGTCGCCCTGCTCGTCGCCCCCTACGCGGGCGCGCGGGGCCGCGAGGGCAACACGGTCGGGGTCTACGTCTGCGCGGATCTCGCGTGCTCCCTGTATCTGCGGGGGAAGCGGCAGCCGAAGCTGCGGTCCGGGCTGTACGAGGAGTCGCTGACGCGGGATGAGCGGGTGGCGCGGATGTGGGACAACCTCGATGCGTTCGTGAACAAGGTCGTCGGCGGCTAGGTTCCGTCGCCTGAAGTCGGCGCCGTGTCCGGCTGTTCGGGCTGTTCAACGGGAGGTGATCTTGTCGTAGGCGTCCACGAAGACGCCCTCGGCGCCATAGGCGTGCCTCACCCGGTCGTACAGCGAGCAGTCGTACATGGCGCGGTACTCCTCCCGCGTGAGCCCGGACAGCACGTACGGGGCCTCGTAACCGTGGTGCTCGGCGACCCATGCCTCGAACCGCCGGGTGGCGCTCCTCGGGTCCCAGGGCTCGCCCCGGCGCACCGGCCCGGGCACGTCGTAGACGACGGCGACGTCCATGAACAACTGCCGCTCGCCCGCGGCCGCTCCGGGTTCCGGCCCCACCAGGCCCGGGGGTTCCGTACGGGTCAGCGCCGCCGGGCAGATCCACAGCTTGTCCACTTCGAAGATGTCGTGGCACGCCCGGACGAGGCCCTCCAGGTGCCGCGCGGGGACGAGCGCCTCCTGCCCCACGACGTTCCGCCCGTAGCGGCGGCGCAGCTCCCGCGTCTCGGTGAGTTTCAGGAACGCGACGCTGGGACGCATCAACCAGCCCAGCGGAAGACGGAACAACGGGTGGTTGCCGAAGGGGACGAGCAGTTCACCCGCCCAGTACAGGCTCCGACTGTGCCGGTGGTAGTAGTGCCGGAGCGGCATGTACTCGACCGCTCCGCCCGCCCGTGCGCGGTCCCGGGCGTGAGCGTAGAACCAGGGCTTGTACCACCGGCACGTGTGGTTCCGCCTGCCCGCGGGTCGGTCGGTGAACTCCCCGGTCACGACGACGCCCTCGGCGGGCCCGAAGACGAACCCCTCGACGAACGCGGGCGCGTCCGCCGCGCCCGCGAGACGGACGAGGTCCCGGCACATCCCCTCGACGTCGCGGACGGGGTGGTACCGCACCTCGACCCACGGACGAGCGGGCACGACACGCAGCTCGGCCGCGACCACGAAGCCGAGGGAGCCCCTGCTCCACGGCAGCGCGTGATACAGATCGCTGTGCTCCGTGGCGGAGGCCCGTACGACCTCGCCCGTCCCCAGCAGCACGTCGTAGCTCTCCACGATGTCGGTGAAGAGACCATGCCGGTGCGACGAGGTCTCGATGCCGAAGCCCATCGTCAGGCCGCCCACCGTGAGCGCTTCCAGCTCCGGTACGACCGGGAGCGTCCAGCCCCTGCGGACGAGGTGGCGAACGAGCCGCCCCATGGTGACACCGGGCTCGACACGGACCACCCGGCGCCCGGTGTCCAGTTCCAGGATGGCGTCGAGGTCGATCCTGACCGGCCGGGCCGCGCGCTTGTAGAAGACTTCGCGGGACATCGAGACCGACTGCCACTCCTTGGTGCCCGTACAGAGCTGCCCCTCTCGACTCCGACGCCGTACCTCTGCTTGGAGGCGGGCCACGCGCGTGTCGTGCGTCACCAGCCGGCGCAGCGCCCGGCGGCAGGTGGCGAGCGACGACCGCGCGAAGGAGAACACCTTGGCCGCGGGCAGCACGAGCGGGACGAGGATGACCCAACGGTGGCGTACGACGGCGTCCAGCGACCGGTCGCGCCATGTGGGGCGGGGCGGCAGAGAGCGGTGGGGGACGTCGGGGGCGTCAGAAGTCTGAGTCATGGGTGCGGTTCCTCGCTCCCCTTGTGGCCTACTGTCGGCGGAGGCCGGACCGGGCCGACGGCGTCGACGCGGCGCGCGTGGTGCGGGTCCATTGATCCTGGCACAGTCCGAGGCCGCGATTCGTGACCGCCGTTGGGCTGTCGCCCGTATGCGGCACCGGTGACCACGTTCACGTTGCCTGTGACGTGAGCGCCACGAGCTTTTCCCCGGCCGGAGGCCGGCCCCCTCTCCCCGCGCCGAAGGCGCGGG
>NZ_JBPQTV010000188.1:0-12432 GCF_051386515.1 Streptomyces sp. URMC 123
CGCCCCGTCCCGCCCATCGTCCCGTCGCAGAACGTCGTCGCACCGAGGAGCGGATCAGATGGCCCATCTCTCCAAGCCGACCGTGCCCCAGTTCTCGGTCGAGGTCTATCAGAACGAGTACCTCCCGGAGGGCGGCCGCGAGGTGAACGCCATCGTGACCGTCACCGCCACCGGGGGCGGCACCGGCGGCGGCCGTCCGGTGACCGACCCCGGGGCCGTTCCCGGGCCGCGGCGGCCCGAGGCCGGCCCGTCCGCCGCCGTGGTGCTGATGGTCGACTGCTCCGGCTCCATGGACTACCCGCCGACCAAGATGCGCAACGCCCGGGACGCCACGGCCGCCGCCATCGACACCCTGCGCGACGGCGTCGCCTTCGCCGTGATCGGCGGCACCCACCAGGCGAGCGAGGTCTACCCGGGCGGCGGCCGGCTCGCAATCGCCGACCCCACCACCCGGGGCCAGGCCAAGCACGCGCTGCGCAAGCTGACCGCCGGCGGCGGCACCGCGATCGGCACCTGGCTGCGGCTCGCCGAGACCCTGCTGTCCGGCGCGGACGTCGCGATCCGGCACGGCATCCTGCTCACCGACGGCCGCAACGAGCACGAGTCGCCGGAGGAGCTGCGGGCGACGCTGGACGCCTGCGCGGGCCGGTTCACCTGCGACGCGCGGGGGGTGGGGACGGACTGGGAGGTCAAGGAGGTCACCGGGGTCGCCTCCGCGCTGCTGGGCACCGCCGACATCGTGGCCGATCCGGCCGGGCTCGCCGAGGACTTCACCGGGATGATGGAGAAGGCCATGGGCAAGGAGGTCGCGGACGTGAGCCTGCGGCTGTGGACCCCGGCCGGCGCGGAGATCGTCTTCGTCAAGCAGGTCGCGCCCGCGGTGGAGGACCTGACCGGCCGGCGCACCGACGCCGGGCCGCGCATCGGGGACTACCCCACCGGCTCCTGGGGCGACGAGTCCCGCGACTACCACGTGTGCGTACGGGTGCCCGGCGCGGCCGTCGGGCAGGAGATGCTGGCGGCCCGGGCCTCCCTGGTGCTCCCGGGCCCGGACGGGCAGGCGCCGCGGCCCCTCTCGCAGGGCCTGATCCGGGCCGTCTGGACCGATGACCTCGCCTCCTCGACCCGGATCAACCCGCAGGTGGCGCACTACACCGGGCAAGCCGAACTGGCACAAGTCATCCAACAGGGACTGGATGCGCGAAAGTCGGGCGATGCGGACGGCGCGACCGCCAAACTGGGCAGGGCGGTCCAGCTCGCCGGCGCCCTGGGGAACGAGGACACCGCCAAACTGCTGGCGAAGGTGGTGGACGTCGTGGACGCCCGGACAGGTACTGTGCGACTGAAACCGAAGGTCGCGGAAGCGGACGAGATGACGCTCGAAACGCGCTCAACCAAGACGGTTCGTGTCAAGAAGTAGCAGGTCCGGTCGGTCCGGGCCACCAGGTGAGGCGGCCCGGGGGCCGGGTGAGACGGTCCGGCGAGGGGCCGGGTGAGAGGGGGAAGAACCGACATGTCGACCTGTCCGAACGGTCATCAGTCGGGCTCCGACGACTGGTGCGAGGTCTGCGGGCACCGCATGGCCGGCACCGCCGCGCCCGCCGGTCCCGTGCCACCGCCGCCCGCCGGCCCCGTACCGCCCCCGCCGGCCGCGCCACCGGCCGCGCCCGGTCAGCAGGCACCGGCCGCGCCGCCCGGTCCGCCGCCGGCGCCGGTCCCGCCCGCCGGGTACGGCTACGGCTATCCCCCCGCCGCCCCGCAGCCGCCGGGCCCCTCGTCCTACAGCTCGCCCAGCTCACCGAGTTCACCGAGTTCACCGAGCTCACCGGGCTCGTACGGCCAGGAGGGGTCCTACGGCTCGGAGGCGTGGTACGGGCCGGGGGGCCCGTACGGGTCCGAGGGCTCCCAGATGTCACACGGCCCCCAGGTGTCCCACGGGGCCCATGGGGCCCATGGGCCCCATGGGTCGGACGGCTCGTACGACCCGGAGCGCACGGCGCAGGCGGAGCTGTGCCCGCAGTGCCACACCCCGCGCGAGGCGTACGCGCCGTTCTGCGAGGAGTGCCGCTACAACTTCCTGACGCAGTCGCCGACCTCGTACAGCCCGCAGGGGCCGTCGGGGTCACAGGGGCCGCAGGGACCGCAGGGGCTGTCCGCGCCGCAAGGCCCGCCGGCCCCGCAGGCGCCTCCCGGCCCGCCGCCGGGTGGTTACGAGTACCACGGCTCGCGGCCGTCCCAGGTGAACCGTCCCGCCGAACCCCTGTTCCCCGAGCCGAGCGGCCGGACCCCGGGGGCCGGGGCCGCGGACGGCCGGGCTCCGGGCGCTCCCCCGGCCCCCGTCCCGCCGCCGCCCCCGGCGCCGGGTGCGGGCCACGAGGCCCCGGGCGGGCAGGGCGCCGGGCACCAGCCGGCGGGCTACGGATACGGCTATCCGCCGGCGCCGCCGCAGCACCAGCCGCACCCGTCGGCACAGCCTCCGCACCCGTCCGCGCAGGCTCCGTACCAGCCGCACCCCTCCGCGCCCGCGCATCCGCAGCCGCATCCGCAGGGGCCGCCCTCCGCCGACTGGGGCGTGCCCGCGCCCGCGCCGCCCGCCCCCGCGCCCTCCCGCGCGGGCCGGAACCGGGGCGGGGAGCCGGACGACTGGCCGCTTCCCCCGCCGAGCGGCGGGCCGGGCAACGACGCCTCCGAGCCGCCCCCGGCGCCGTCCGCCGCCCTGGGGTGGGTCGCGGTGATCGCCCCGGACCGCGAGTACTTCACGGCGATGATGGGCCGCAGCGGCCCGGAGGGGGCGAGCCTGAGCCTGCCCGCGTACTCGCCCGAGCAGCGCCATCCGCTCACCGGCGGTCAGGTCACCATCGGCCGCCGGCGGCACAGCACGGGGGACACCCCGGACATCGACCTCTCGCGTCCGCCGGAGGACCCGGGCGTCTCCCACCAGCACGCCGTGCTGGTGCAGCAGCCCGACGGCGGCTGGGCGGTGGTGGACCAGAACTCCACCAACGGCACCACCATCAACGGCTCGGAGGACCCGATCCAGCCGTACATACCCGTCCCCCTGGCCGACGGGGACCGCGTGCACGTCGGCGCGTGGACGACGATCACGGTGTGCCGGGGCTGATCCTTCGAGTGCCGGGCCCGCCGGGCCGGGGCCGTGCGCGGGGCGGGGCGGGGGTCCTACGACCTCCGTCCTCCGCCCCCGCGTCTGAGACCATGGAACCGTGAATGAGATTCCGCGCGGCACGGTTCAGGAGCAGACCTTCTACGAGCAGGTCGGCGGCGAGAAGACCTTCCGACGGCTCGTCCACCGGTTCTACCAGGGTGTGGCGGAGGACCCGCTGCTGCGGCCGATGTACCCGGAAGAGGACCTCGGCCCGGCCGAGGAGCGGCTGGCGCTCTTTCTCATGCAGTACTGGGGCGGGCCGCGCACCTACAGCGACCACCGCGGCCACCCCCGGCTGCGGATGCGGCACGCGCCCTTCACCGTGGACCGCGCCGCGCACGACGCCTGGCTGCGCCATATGCGCGAGGCCGTCGACGAGCTGGAGCTCGCGCCCGAGCTGGAGAAGCAGCTCTGGAACTATCTGACGTACGCCGCCGCGTCGATGGTCAACACGGCGGGCTGACCGAGCCCGCCAGGGCTCAAGAACGCCGGGGCTCAGGGGCGCGGAGGCGTACGGCGTCGGGCCGCGCCGGGCCGGGGCCGCCGCGGCCCGGACGGCCGGGACCTGGGGAAACGCGCAGGCGGCGCTCAGGCGCGCCGGGGGGTGGGGCTCAGGGGCAGGGCGCCGAGGCCCGCCCGGCGGACGGCGATCGATCCATAGGGCGTGCGCAGCCTCAGCCAGCCGCCCGAGGCGAACAGGGCCGGGGCCTCCGCCTCCGGTACCAGTACGGCGGTGCGCGCCGCTCCCCCGGCGGGCTGCCGGTGCGCGGTGTGCGCGGCGCCGGCCGCGGCCCGCGTCGCCGCCGGCCGCAGAAAGCCCAGCGACTGGGCGGCGTGGACCGCCCGCAGCGGGAGGCCGGTGTCCCCGAGGGTCCGCGACCAGAGCTCCCGGCCGATGCGGTCCAGCTCGGCGCGGGTGCGCCGGTCGGCGGGCAGCGCCTCGGTGCGCGCCCGGAACTCCGCGACCGACGCCGCCACCGCGGCCCGTATCGCGTCCGGGCCGGGCAGCCCGGGGACCCGCTGCCAGCCGCCGCGCGGCGGCAGCACGCCGGCCCAGGGCGGGCCGGTCACGGCGGGCGGCACGGTCACCACGAGCCCGCCGGCCGGGCGCGCCGAACCCGAGGGGGGCGCGGCCTGCACGGGGACCGGCGCCGGCGGCGCCGGGTCACCGGCCGGCGCGGCCGGGGGTGTGGGGCCCGCGGCGAGCGCGGTGTCGATGGCGTCGGCGAGTTGCCCCGCCGACACGGTGACGTCCAGGGGGGCGGCCCCGCTCGACGCCGGGTCGGCCGCGATCCGCGCGGTACGGATCGCCAGGACCTCGAAGGAGGCCGGCCGGCCGAAGACGGCCAGCACCCGCTCGGCGGGGGCCGGGCTCTCCGGACCGCCGGTCGGGGCCGGGCTTTCCGGACCGCCGGTGGGGGCCGGGCCGGGCGCCCGGCGCGGCGGGCCACCCGCTCCCACCTGGAGCCGAACCGCCGCCGCCCGGTCGTAATGGATCAACCGGGCCAGGAAGGCGGCGAGATCCGCCGCCTCCCCGGCATCGGCGAGGTGCAGCGCCGTCATGCGGCGACGGCCCCCTCGGCGCTGTCGTCCTGGTACCGCTCGAGGAACGCCCGCTCCTCGTCCGTGATCCGCCGAGGCCGTCCGGCCTTCAGATCGAAGGGCACCACGACCGTCAGGGCGCGGGCGTACACCTGCTCCTCGTCCTTGACCTCGTAGGAGACGGTCATCGAGGCGGCGCCCAGCTTGGTCACCCACGTCTCCACGGTCACCGGCTCGTGCCGGTGGACCAGGGGACGCAGGTAGTCGATCTCATGGCGGGCCACCACGGCACCGCCGGCGAGCGACGACACGCCGCCTTCCCGCGCCGGTCGGAACATGAAGTCGATCCGCGCCTCCTCCAGATAGCGGAGGAAGACGGCGTTGTTCACATGGCCGAACGCGTCCATGTCCGACCAGCGCAGGGGGCAGGAGTAGCGATGACGTGCCACGCTCAGCCCCGGGTGAGCTTCTTGTAGGTGGCGCGGTGCGGACGGGCCGCGTCCGGGCCGAGCCGCTCGATCTTGTTCTTCTCGTAGGACTCGTAGTTGCCCTCGAACCAGAACCACTTCGAGTCGCCCTCGTAGGCGAGGATGTGGGTCGCGACGCGGTCGAGGAACCAGCGGTCGTGGGAGACGACCACGGCGCAGCCGGGGAAGTCCAGCAGCGCGTTCTCGAGCGAGGACAGGGTCTCCACGTCGAGGTCGTTGGTCGGCTCGTCGAGGAGCAGCAGGTTGCCGCCCTGCTTGAGGGTGAGCGCGAGGTTGAGGCGGTTGCGCTCACCGCCGGAGAGCACGCCGGCCGGCTTCTGCTGGTCCGGGCCCTTGAAGCCGAACGCGGAGACGTAGGCGCGGGAGGGCATCTCGACCTGGCCGACGTTGATGTAGTCCAGCTCGTCGGAGACGACGGCCCACAGCGTCTTCTTGGGGTCGATGTTGGCGCGGGACTGGTCGACGTAGGAGATCTTGACCGTCTCGCCGACCTTGATGGTGCCGGAGTCCGGCTCCTCCAGGCCCTGGATCATCTTGAAGAGCGTGGTCTTGCCGGCGCCGTTCGGGCCGATGACGCCCACGATGCCGTTGCGCGGCAGGGTGAACGACAGGTCGTCG
Source organism: Streptomyces sp. URMC 123 (assembly GCF_051386515.1). Taxonomy (NCBI): domain Bacteria; kingdom Bacillati; phylum Actinomycetota; class Actinomycetes; order Kitasatosporales; family Streptomycetaceae; genus Streptomyces; species Streptomyces sp. URMC 123. The sequence continues at coordinate 5,812 of NZ_JBPQTV010000188.1, forward strand.
ATGAGGACCTTCTCACCGAACGCCTTGGAGAGGTTGTTGACCTCGACGACCACGTTGCCCAGGCGCGGGCCCGGCGGGATCTGGATCTCCTCGAAGTCGAGCTTGCGGACCTTGTCGGCCTCCGCGGCCATCTCCTCGTAGCGGGCCAGTCGCGCCTTGGACTTGGCCTGGCGGCCCTTGGCGTTGGAGCGGACCCACTCCAGCTCTTCCTTCAGGCGCTTGGCGCGCTTGGCGTCCTTCTGGCCCTCGACCTTGAGACGGGCCTGCTTGGTCTCCAGGTAGGTGGAGTAATTGCCCTCGTAGCCGATGGCGCGGCCGCGGTCGAGCTCCAGAATCCAGCCGGCGACGTTGTCCAGGAAGTACCGGTCGTGGGTGATCGCGACGACGGTGCCCGCGTACTTGGCGAGGTGCTGCTCCAGCCACTGGACCGACTCGGCGTCCAGGTGGTTGGTGGGCTCGTCGAGCAGCAGCAGGTCGGGGGCCTCCAGCAGCAGCTTGCAGAGGGCGACGCGGCGCTTCTCACCACCGGAGAGGTTGGTGACCGGCCAGTCGCCGGGGGGGCAGCCCAGGGCGTCCATGGCCTGCTCGAGCTGGGCGTCCAGGTCCCACGCGTTGGCGTGGTCCAGGTCCTCCTGGAGCTTGCCCATCTCCTCCATCAGCGCGTCGGTGTACTCGGTCGCCATCTGCTCGGCGATCTCGTTGAACCGGTCGAGCTTGCCCTTGATGGCGGCCACGCCGTCCTGGACGTTCTCCAGCACGGTCTTCGACTCGTCGAGCGGGGGCTCCTGGAGCAGAATGCCCACGGTGTAGCCCGGGGACAGGAACGCGTCACCGTTGGACGGCTGCTCGATCCCCGCCATGATCTTGAGGACCGTGGACTTACCGGCGCCGTTCGGACCCACGACACCGATCTTCGCGCCGGGCAGGAAGTTCAAGGTGACATCGTCGAGGATCACCTTGTCGCCGTGCGCCTTGCGCGTCTTGCGCATGGTGTAGATGAACTCAGCCAAGAGAAACCGTCCGGCAATCGATGTGTGGGCAGATACACCCCATCTTGCCGCAACGCTCGGGCTTGGCGGAAACCAGATAGTCGCCGCGGGCGCCGCGCCGGGCGCCGGTGGCCCCCGGCGCGCCCGGTGCGGCGCGCCGGGGTTGATCACTCGGCCGAGGACTGCGTCCCCTTCCTGCGGAGCAGGAAGACCGTCGCGCCCCCGAGGGCGACCAGTCCCACGGCCACGGAGGCGATCACCGGGGTGGCGCTGCTGCCACCGGTGGCGGCGAGGTCGACGCCGACCGGCTGGGCGCCGGCCGAGCCCGCGGTGGAGCCGCCCGCCGAGGCGGGCCTCGGCTGGTTCAGGGCCGCCAGGCCGCCCGCGCCGGTGGTCTTGCAGTCCATGATCCCGGAGAAGGTCTTCCGGAAGCCGCCCGGACCGTTGATCGTGAAGCTGTACGCCTGGTCCTCGGGCACGGGCAGGTGGATCGTCTCGGTCCGGCCGGCCGGGACGCTGTAGCGCACCCCCTTGAGTTCGAAGGTGAACGGCTGGTCGCCCTTGTTGGCGGCGGTGAGGTCCACCCCGCCCTTCGCGCAGTTCCGCTCCGCCGAGAGCGCCGGGACGGGCCCCTTGCCGGCCCAGTTCGCGGTGGCGGTGGCGGACACGGTGCTCTGGCTGGAACCGGCCAGTATCTGGGTCTGGCTCTTGGTGTCGCTCACGAGCACGCGGCCCACGGGGATGGTGGTCGCGGCCTGGAGCGTCAGCGACGCCGAGCCGTCCGGTGCCTTCGCCGGCACGTCGAAGAAGAGCTTGCTGCCGTCGACCGCGGTGGTCACGGGCTTGCCGTCGGCGCCGACGACCTTGACCCCGCTGCCCGCGGCGGCCGAGGAGGGCGCGACGCTCACGCTGCGGGCGTCGGTGCGCACGGTGACCGGCCCCAGCCGGCTCCCCGGCCGGCCCGACACGGCCGACCGGTCGAGGGAGAGCGAGGCCTTGGGCTCCTCGAGGCTCTGCGCGCTCTTCTCCAGATAGTCGGCGAGCTTCTCCGCCGCCGGGTCCAGGGCCTCGACGTTCGCGTGGTCGGAGTGGCGCCAGATGGCGACCTGGGTCCCGGCCGCCGCCGTGCGCTCGGTGAGGGGGCCGGACTCCGCCTTCGCCGCCAGCGCCGTGAGGTCGTTCACCTGGGGGAACGAGTGCTGGAGAATCCAGCGGATCTTGCCCGCGTCGATGTTCCCCTGGAGCGACGAGGCACTCCAGGGCGCCTCGCGGTACTTCGCCTGGCGCTGGGTCGGGTTGTGGACGTCGACGCAGTACGTCTGGAGCGTGCCCCCGCCCTCGACGGCCATCTCGAAGAGGCCCGCGCCCACCTCCTGCCGTTTGCCGCCGTCGGTGATCACGGCCCGGTCGGCGAGCTTGAGGCCGTTGAGGGTGGCCTCGGCACCACCGGGGTTGGGGAGCGCGTCGTCCGCGGCGGCCGGAGCGGCGGCGGCTATGGCACCCGCCGCGAGCAGACCGGACGCCAGGACCGCGGCGGCACAGCGGGCAGGGCCCGGCCGCCTGCGTAGAGAAATCATTGGGTTCCCCTCCGGGCGAGGCGATCGTGGGGGGACGCCTCGCGAGCAAACTCAAGTGCCCCCGTGAGTACGGAGGGAGATCCTAGGGCGCCAAAGTGCGACTAAATCCCCGCTCTTCACAGCTCCCAACCGATCCGAATCGGAATCGTTATCCCGTGATCACCGCATTGACGCCCGGTGACCTGGGATTATCGACAAATCCGCATCCAGCGGCCGGGCGATTGCCCAGGTATCTCCACAAGCCGGTTCCCGTGGTCGTTATCGCTCACAACCGATACGAAGTGACCAGCGGTTCCGCCCGGATGGGCTCGGCTGACGATTGCTCAGCATGTCGGCCCCTCGGACACGCACACCGGTGCCGACGCGGCGTCAGAAAGGCGCCGCCACCAGTGCGTCGGCCTCCGCGGGTTCGCGCTTCGCCGACGGCGCGGCGGAGGTGGCGTCCGGCACGGCGGAGGGCGCGTCCGGCGCGCCGGGTGGACCGGACGGTTCCGCCGGCGGCACGGCCGGCATCGACGCGTCGGCCGCTACGCCCTCCGCCGCGGGGCCCGGTTTCGCCGCGGACACTCTGCGGAACACCGCCGTCCCGCGCGCCAGATCGTGTCCGACGGCCACGGCGTCGATCTCCGCCGACACCCACCGCTGGCCGCCGCGCTCCTCGTCCCTCACCCGCAGCCGCCCGTGGACCATCAGCGGTTCACCGACGGCCACCGACGCCGCGAGATTGACGGCGAGCGAGCGGCGCGCCCACACCGTGTAGAAACTCGTCCTGCCCTCGGTCCACGCCTGGGACTGGCGGTCCCACCAGCGTGCCGTCGTGGCCAGCCGGAACTTGGCCACCGCCGCCCCGTCGGACCCCTCCCAGCACTCCACCCGCGTCGCCGCATTGCCCACGACCGTCAACACGGTGTCGTTCATCCGAATCCGCCTCCCCCGCGTCACGCGCTCCCCGGCGCGGCCGGTGCCGCGCCGTCGGCACCTCGTGTGCCGCGCGGATTCCATGCTGGGGCCGATCGCCGAAGCTCGCTCGGGCCTGTGGACAACGGCGCGGCTGTGGACAACTCCGTCACCCACACGAGTGCCGCGGACGCCACGAATGCCACGGGTGCCGTGGGCCCGTCGGCTCCCGCCTCCTACATCCGGCCCGGCCCACCGGCCGCCACCAGGTACTGGTCCCGTACCTCCTGGTAGCGGAGGAGCTCGGCCGCGATCGGCTCCAGCACCCGGGCCCGGCCGCACGCCGCGGCCGCCCCGCGCAGCCGCCGCTCGGCCTCCTGCCCGTACCGCCGCGCCGGGCCGCGCGCCGCGAGCCGGCACACCCACGCCACCACCGGCCCCAGGGCCACGCCCCACGCCATCATCAGCGCGGGCTCCCACCAGTCGTCGTACCCGGGGCGGGTGATCACGGTCGCGATCAGCCAGAGGGCCCCGACGATCTGCACCATCATCAGCAGGCCCTGGACCGCCGCGGCGGCCGACCACCAGCCCGGCCTCGCGGACCGGGCCGCCGCCGAACCCGTACCCCGCGCGCCTGCGGGCGCCCCCGGTGCTCCGGGCGCCCCCCGCCTGCCGGAGCCGGCGGGTCCGATTCCGGTCGCACCGCCGCCCGAGCCCCTGCCGCCCCTGCCCCTGCCCCGGTCCCTGCCTCTTTCCAGGCTTCGTTCACGCCCGAGAACCGCCCGGAGGCTCGCCCCCCGACGCGCGTCGGAACCCGCCGCCGTACCGGCCGACGGGCCCGCGCCGGCGGCCGCCCCATGGTGAGGGCCGCGATACGCGGCGCGCCCGGCCGGCATCGCTCCCCTGTCCGAGGCCAAGGGGACAGGCAACTGTCCGGCCGACTGGGCAGTCGAGGGCACCGCCGCCGCCACGGGTCCCCGCGCGGCCACCAGCGCGGGCGGCGGCGCCGCTCCCGGCCCGGCCCCCGCGACGGCCTCCGCGCCGACGGCCCCGGCCCCCGCACCCGCACCCGCGGCGGCCGCCCCGCTCCCGGGCGGGGAGGCGTACATCGGGGCCGGGACCGCTCCGGACGCCGTCGTGGCCCCCGGCCCGCTCGCCGCGCCCGGCTCCCGTGCGGGTCCGCCGCCCGCCACGGCCGCGGCCGCCTTCGCCGCGCCGGCCGCCGCCGCGTCCAGCGCCTCCGGCAGCCGCTCCGCACCGCGCACGGCCGCCTCCCGGACCGCCAGGGCCCAGGGCTCGGGCAGTCCTGCCGACGCGTCCTCCGCCACCCTGCGCACCGCGTGTTCGACCATGGGGCGCGCGGCGCACCGCGTCAGATCGCCGCCCAGCCGGTCCGCCGCCGCGGCAGGGCCGTGCGCGGGCAGCGGCGGCCGGACCACGCGGGCCGGGCCGTCGCCGCGCCGCTCCTGGTACCAGCGGCGCACCTGTGCCCACGGGGCGCCGCAGGCCAGCTCCGCCTGCCGCAGCCACTCCCGTTCGGCGGCCTGCCCGGCCGCCACCGCCCCCACCGCGTCCGCCAGCCGGTGTTCGAACTCCGCGCGGGCCGCCTCCGTCAGACCCACCCAGCCGTCCGCGAGGTAGACCGTGCGCAGGCGCTCGATCGCCCCCGCCAGATCCGCCGCCACGCGCCGCTCGGGCGCGCCGCGCTCGGCGACGAAGCGCCCGAGCTGTTCCCGGAGGTCGGCGATGCCGTGCCCGGTGAGCGCGGACACCGCCAGTACTGTCGCGCCCGGCTCACCGTGCTCACCCAGGGCGAGCCCGTCCTCGTCCAGCAGCCGCCGCAGGTCGTCGAGTACGTGGTCGGCGCTGTCCCCCGGCAGCCGGTCGATCTGGTTGAGCACCACGAAGGTGACCTCGGCGTACCCGGCGAGCGGCCGCAGATAGCGCTCGTGCAGGGCCGCGTCGGCGTACTTCTCCGGGTCCACCACCCACAGCACCGCGTCCACCAGGCCCAGCAGCCGGTCCACCTGCTCGCGCCGCCCCGGCACGGCGGAGTCGTGGTCGGGCAGGTCGATGAGGACCAGGCCGCGCATGGCCGTCTCGGGGGCGCGCAGGGGACGGCGGCGCAGCCGTACGGGGATGCCGAGCCGGTCGAGCAGGCCCTCGGCGCCGTCCGACCAGGCGCAGGCGATGGGTGCCGAGGTGGTCGGGCGGCGCACGCCCGCCTCGGACACGGTGCCCCCGGCCAGGGCGTTGAACAGCGTCGACTTGCCGCTGCCGGTCGCCCCCGCCACGGCCACCACCGTGTGATCGAGGGAGAGCCGGTGCCGGGCGGCGGCCTCGTCGAGCACGCGGCCGGCCTCGGCGAGCGTGCGCCCGTCGAGCCGGGTCCGCGACAGCCCCACCAGCTCGCGCAGCGCGTCCAGGCGCAGCCGCAGCTCACGGCTGTAACCGCTGCGGACGGGGGCGGCGCGCTGTCGTGCGCCGATCCGGAGCCCGGGGGCGCGTGGCGGCCGTTACGGGCGTGCGGGCCGCCGCTGCCGGCGGTCTCAGGGCGCGCGTCGCCGTACGAGGTCCGCCCGTCGCCGTACGGAGTCCGCGCATCGCCGTACGGGGTGCGCGCGTCGCCGTACGGGGCGTGGGCGTCCGTACGGGCGCTGTCCGCCTCCGTACTGTTGCCGCGCGGGTCCGTACCGCTGCCGCCGGGCCCGGTGATGCCGGGGCCCGGGTCGAGGTGTTCCGGGTGAGCGTCCGTACTGCCGAACCGTGACCCCGTACCGGTGAAGCGGTCATCCGTACTGCTGAAGGGCGCGTCCGCACCGGTCGTGTGCGCGTCGGGCCGGGGGTCGATGCCGGCGTCGGGGCCGTAGCGGGCGTAGCGGCCCCGGCCGTTGACGAGGTCCAGGCTGTCGTCGATGTCCTCGTCGATGCGCGCGCGGTCGTTCCTGGGGCGAGCCCGGCGCGCGATCAGCCCGTCGTCCCAGGTCTGTGGGGCGCCCGGGTGAGAAGTGCCCGCCTGCGGGGTGCCCCTGTCGGGGGCACCCCTGTCGGCGGGCCGGCGGGTGGCCGCGGGCCGCGTGGGCCCGTCGGTCAGCGGAGCGCCCAGGTCGAGGGGGCGGATGGGGGCCGGCTGCCCGTGCCGCGGCGGGTGCGGGGAC
>NZ_JBPQTV010000189.1:0-12296 GCF_051386515.1 Streptomyces sp. URMC 123
CCCCGGTTCCCTCCCACCGGGGGCAGCGCCGGTCAGGAGGAGGCCCCTCCGGGCGAGGGCGGGTTGGTCACGCCTGCCGCCTCCGGGGTGAGTCTCGCCCCGGCCGTCCAGCCGCCGTCGATCACGAACGGCTGGCCGGTGATGTAGGAGGAGTCGTCGGAGGTGAGGAAGAGCGCCAGCGCGGCCACCTCGCTCGCCCGCCCTATCCGCCCGAGCGGGACCAGCGTGCGGTAGAAGCCGTCCAGGTCAGCCAGGGGGGCGCCGCCCGGGTTGGCCATCGGGGTGTCGATGCCGCCGGGGCAGACCGCGTTGACCCGGATGCCCCGGGGCGCGAGTTCCACCGCGGCCGCCCGGGTCATGCCGATCACGGCCGCCTTGGTGGCGGTGTAGGAGATCAGATGGGGCAGACCGAGCAGCCCCGCCAGGGAGGCGATGTTGACGATGGTGCCGCCGCCGGCCGCCGCGAGCTCGGGTGCGACCGCCCGCATGCCCAGGAAGGTGCCGGTCTGGTTGACCCGGACCACCTGCTCGAAGTCCTCCAGGGAGGTGTCGGCCAGCTCGCCGAAGCGGGCGATGCCCGCGTTGTTCACCAGGCCGTGCACCGCGCCGAAGGTCTCCTTGGCGTCCCTGATCACGGCGGCCCAGTCCTCCTCGCTGCCCACGTCCAGCCGGAGGTAGCGGGCGCGGTCCTCGCCGATGTCCTTGGCCACCGATTCGCCCAGGTCGTCCAGCACATCGGTGAGCACCACCCGCGCGCCCTCCGCGGCGAACAGCCGGGCCTCCTGCTCGCCCTGGCCGCGCGCCGCGCCGGTGACGATGACGACCCGCCCGTCGAGTTTGCCCATGTCCCGACCGCCCCCTCGCTTCGCTGGAAAGGCTTCGACGCCCACCGCGGTGCCCACCACGGCGAACCCGGTCATCCTCGTATCTGACGCCCCATCAGACAAGGGCGCCTCGCGCCGCACAAGGCCGCCCCACGCCCCGAAGGTACGTTTCCCGCCACGGCGCGCATCCTCGGCCAAACCGGGACGGTCGACGCAGGCGAACGCCGCCCGTGGCCCTAGCATGACCGTCGGTCACGCGATCCCCTACGCCGAACCCCCTCCAGGAGGGCCTCGATGGACAGCGTCGCGCACCCGACCCCGTACGACACGGTGATCGTCGGCGGCGGCCCGGCCGGCCTCACGGCGGCCCTGGCCCTCACCCGCTATCGACAGCGCACCCTGGTCGTGGAGTCCCCGGCCCCACCCCGTAACGACGCCTCCCTCGGCACCCATGGGGTGATCGGCCTGGAGGGCGCCTCCCCGGCCGAGGTACGGGCGCGGGCCTGGCAGGAGCTGGACGGCTACGGGCTCGCGGACCGCCGCGACGCCACCGTCGAGGACGTGGTCGCGCTGCCGGACGGCGGCTTCGAGGTGCGCCTCGACGACGGCTCGGCCGCCTCCGGCCGGGCCGTGCTGCTGGCCACCGGCGTCCGCGACGTCCACCCGGAGCACGTGGCCGGCTTCGCCGAGTGCTACGGGCGTACGGTGATCCACTGCCCGTTCTGCGTCGGCTGGGAGAACACCGGCCGCACCTGGGGGCTGGTCACCCGCCGGCCCGCGTACGCCGCCCTCGCCGCCACCGCCTTCCGCGCCTGGTCGGACGACGTCATCGCGATCGCGCCCCCGGGCATGGAGCGGGCCGAGGAGACCCGCGCCGCCCTGCGCCGTCAGGGCAGCGACCTCGTCCTGGCCGACATCACCCGCCTCCACCACGAGAAGGGGGAACTGCACGCCGTCGAATGCGCCGACGGCACCCGGATTCCCCGGCAGACCCTGCTGTGGGACCTCCCCCAGGAACAGGTGCCGCTGGTGACCCGGCTCCACCGCACCCTGGGACTGGCCCTGGACGACGCCGGCTATGTCGCCGTCGACAAGGGGCGGGCCACCAGCGTCCGGGGCCTGTACGCGGCCGGGGACCTCACCAGCCGCTGGGAGCAGGGCGCGGCCGTGGCCGCGGCGGCCGGCGCGGTGGCGGCCGACACGATCCACTTCGCGGCGACGACGGCCATGGCCACGGCGACAGCCACGACCGCGACCACTGGCACGACGACGACCGCGGCCCCAGTGGCAACCCCAGCGGCAGCCACAGAGACAGCCCCAGCGACCGTCATCGCCCGGCAGGGCATACCGGGTTGACACGTCTGCCGCTAAGGTGTGCCCACGAGGCCCCCGCCCTCCTGACCTTTCATCAGAAATCTCCGCGAACGTCCCCGCCGACCGTGGGGACACCGGTGGCGAGAGGCCGCTGTCCCTACTGACGCCGCCCTCGCCGACAAGGCAAACTGGCCTGTGCGACAGGACTCTGACAGCAGGGGGCAGCGATGAACGGTGGCAGCGGCTCGCGAGGCCGCCCCGCGACGCGGGCACCTCAGACGCCGGCCGACCAGGGGCGGGAGCGAGAGCTGCGGCCGTGGCCGGGCACCGAGCACAGCACCGACGAGGGCCCGGGCGGCCCTCACCTGCGCTTCACGGTCCTCGGACCCGTACGCGCCTGGCGCGGCGACCAGCCGCTGCCCACCGGCTCCCCGCAGCAACGGGCTCTGCTCGCCGCCCTGTTGCTGCGCGGGGGCCGCACCGCGACCGCCGACGAACTCATCGACGCCCTGTGGGGGCAGGAACCCCCGCCGCGCGCCCTCGCCACGCTGCGCACCTACGCCTCCCGTCTCCGCAGGGCCTTCGGCCGCGACGCCGACGCGCTGGTCACCGAGGCCGGCGGGTACGCCGTGCACACCGGCGAGGGGGGCCTCGACCTGACGGCCGCCGAGCAGCTGGTGGCGGACGCGGAGAAGGCCCGGAGCGGCGGCGACCGGACCCGCGCCCGCGAGCTGGTGCGCAGCGCCCTGGCGCTCTGGGACGGTGAGCCGCTGGCCGGTATCCCCGGCCCGTACGCCGAGACGCAGCGCGCGCGCCTGGAGGAGTGGCGGCTCCAGCTCATCGAGACAAAGCTTGACATGGACCTGGAAGCCGGGCGGCACGCGGAAGCCGTCTCGGAGCTCACGGCGCTCACCGCCGCGCACCCGCTGCGCGAACGGCTCCGTGGTCTGCTGATGCTCGCCCTCTACCGCAGCGGACGGCAGGCCGAGGCGCTCGCCGTCTACGCCGACACCCGCCGCCTGCTCGACGACGAACTCGGCGTCGACCCCTGCGCCGAGCTGGCCGAGCTCCACCAGGGCATACTCCAGGGCGACGCCGCCCTGGCCGTGCCCGCCCTGTCCGCGGCCGAGTGCGGCGGCGCCCGGCAGACGATCGTCCGCCCCGCCCAGCTGCCCGCCACGGTCCCGGACTTCACCGGCCGCGCCGCGTTCGTGCACGAGCTGAGCGACCAGCTCGCCACGTCCGAGGGGCGGGTGATGGCCGTGTCCGCCGTCGCCGGGATCGGCGGCGTCGGCAAGACCACGCTCGCCGTGCACGTCGCCCACGCGGCCCGCGCCCACTTCCCCGACGGCCAGCTGTATGTGGACCTCCAGGGCGCGGGCGCCCGCGCCGCCGACCCCGAGGCGGTCCTCGGCGCGTTCCTGCGCGCCCTGGGCACCCCGGACTCCGCCATCCCCGACTCCATGGCCGAGCGCGCCGCGCTCTACCGCTCGCTGCTCGACGGCCGTCGGCTGCTGGTCCTCCTCGACAACGCCCGGGACGCCGCGCAGGTGCGGCCGCTGCTGCCGGGTACGGAGGGCTGCGCCGCGCTGGTGACCAGCCGCATCCGCATGGTGGATCTGGCGGGCGCGCACCTGGTGGACCTCGATGTGATGAGCCCCGAGGAGGCGCTCCAGCTCTTCACCAAGATCGTGGGGGCGGAGCGGGTGGCGAGCGAGCGGGAGGCGGCGCTCGATGTCGTCGGCGCCTGCGGGTTCCTGCCGCTGGCCATCCGGATCGCCGCGTCCCGGCTGGCGGCGCGCCGTACGTGGACGGTGTCGGTGCTGGCCGCGAAGCTCGCCGACGAGCGGCGCCGGCTCGACGAGCTCCAGGCGGGTGACCTCGCCGTGCGCGCGACGTTCGAACTCGGTTACGCCCAGCTGGAACCGGCCCAGGCCCGCGCCTTCCGGCTGCTGGGGCTCGCCGACGGCCCCGACATCTCCCTCGCGGCGGCCGCGGCGATGCTGGACCTGGACCCGTACGACGCGGAGGAGTTGCTGGAGTCCCTGGTGGACGCCTCGCTCCTGGAGTCCGCCGCGCCGGGGCGCTACCGGTACCACGACCTCGTACGGCTCTACGCGCGTGCGTGCGCGGAGCGGGACGAGCAGCCGCCGTCCGAGCGGGAGGCGGCGATGTCGCGCCTGCTCGACTTCTACCTGGCCTCGGCGGCGGCGGTCATCGCCGTGGAGCGGCCGGGCGACCGGCTGCTGGATCACTTCGCGACCACCGGGCGCCCGGGGCTGACCTTCGGCTGTCAGCGGGAGGCGCTGGAGTGGCTGTTCCTGGAGGCCCGTTGCCTGCTGGCATGTGCGCATCGGTCGACGGACCCGGCGTTCCTGCGGCGCGGGGTGGATCTGTTGATGGCCGCCAAGGACTTGGCGGAGTCGGGTGCGGACTCGCGGCAGTACGAGGAGGCGACCAAGGCTCTGGCCCAGGCTGCACGGGAGGCGGGAGACGCCCAGGCGGAGGCGCGGGCTCACGCGGCGCTGACCAATGTGTACAGCCTCGCGGGCAACTTCGATGCCGCCGACCAGGAGGCCCAGGCGGCGCTGACGCTGGGCATTGTCGCCGGGGACCCGCTGGCCACGGGTTACGCCTACAACGACCGCGGCATCATCGCGATCTATCGGGACCGGCATGAGGAGGCCGCGCACTATCTCACCAAGGCGCTCGAGACCTTTCGCGCGGACGGCAATCAGATATCCGAGGCGAGTGCCCTGGGCAACCTCGCCCGCACGCGCATACAGGCCGGGCGCATTGCGAGCGCGGTGACTCTGGCCGAGCAAGGGCTCGACATCTATCAGCGCCTCGACGTCAAGATGCGCCTGGGAAACGGCCATTACGTGCTGGGGTTGGCCCTGACTCAAGCCGGCCGCCTGGAGGCCGCCCTTCACCACCTCACCGAGGCGCTCACGGTCTTCCGGGCCAGCCGCCAGCGGCTGTGGGAGGGCATGACCCACTTCCGTATCGCCGAACTGCACCTGATCGACAACAAACCGGCCCTCGCCGCGGAGCAGGCCGAACAGGCCCTGTCCGTCAGGAGCATCGGCGGGGACTGGAGGAGGGCCAACATCCTGACCGTCCTGGGGCGGGCGCTGCACAGCATCGGGCACAAGGATCGGGCCCGCGTCTGCTGGCAGGAGGCGCTCGCCATCCATGAGCGGCTGGACTCCCCCGAGGTCTCCGAGGTGCGCCGACTGCTGGCGCCGGCGGCTGTCGCATGACCGCCGACTGACACACAGAACGCATTACCACAGCTCGCAGGGGTGCCCATGGCACCCCTGCGGTGTGTTGTCGTGGGCGTTTATCGATCGTTCATCGCCCCGGTGCACTCTTATGAGTGCCGATCCGCCGCGTCGGGGGGCAGACGGATCGGCAATTGCCCCCACCACTAAGGTGAGCGGCTTTGGTACGTCCGCCCGGCGACCCACGGGGGAGTCGCCGGTCGGGCGTATCGACCGACCGTAAAGAAACAGGAGTGATCCCCAATGGGTGCAGAGAACACGCCGAAGGGCGGTACGTCCAGCGAAGGAACTCCGCTGGACAACCACGCGACGGGGGGCGGCGTCAGGGTGGTACCCCAGGACAATCACGCCACTGGCGGGGGAGCCAATGGCGGGGGTGCCACTGTGCCCAAGGCTCCCGTTGTTCCGTCGGCTCAGTCCGTGTCGACAGCTCCCGTGGTTCCTGCCGTGCTCATGCAGGACAACCACGCTACGGACGAAGGGGGCAAGTAAGTAGCCCCTGACGGGGGGAAGGCCGCGGCGGCGCGGAGGGGGAGCCGCCGCGGTCCCGTCATGTTCACCGGTGCGGTCCTACGCCACCCTGAACAACTTCGACCATCGATCCCAGCGCGTGCGCACACAGCGCCCTCAAGTTCGGTACCAGAGCGGCACCGTTACCCCCGTAAAGGAGTGGCAATGACCCACCCGAAGAGAATCCTCGTCACCTTCGCCATCGCGGCGGCGATAGCTGGCGGAGCCGCCGCTCCGGCCATGGCCGACAACCACACGACCCTCGCCCATGCGGCGAGCACCCAGGACGGTCACACCGCACAGGCCGGCCTTCCCGATGTCTCCGGCCCGGCGGAGCGCTCCGCTCAGTGACCGATCGGGAAAGACGCGGCCCGGCAGGGGTTCCTGCCGGGCCGTCGCCGTACGAGCGCGGCCGCTCGGCGGATCGGTTCGCGCGGAACGCGGATCAGTTCGCGCGGAACTTCGTCGCCCGGTCCACCTTGCACGTGTAATACACGCTCTTGCCGCTGCTGTTGGTGTAGAACGAGTCCGCCGTGACGGTCTGGCTCTGGCCCGGGGCGACCGTGACCGACTTGAAGTCGGAGCCCATCAGCCGGCCGGTGCCGGAGCCGCCCTCGGTCCACTTGGTGGTGATGGAGTAGCTGAACGACTGGTTGGACGAGGAGTTGGTGACCGTCAGGTCGTACTTGAGCTTCCGCTCGCCCTGGTCGTAGCGGCAGTTCGCGCCGCGCACCTCGCCGAGGGCGTTGGGGTCGTACGTGGACGGGCGCGACGGCGCCGGCATGTTGATGCCGCCGCTGGAGGAGCTCGACGAGCTGCCGGCGGAGGAGTCGCCGGTGGTGCTGCCGCCGCCGGAGGAGAAGCCGCCGGTCGAGCCCGAACCGCCCGAGGAGGAGCTGGAGCCGGAGCCCCCGGAGCCGGACGGGCTGTCGTCGCAACCGCCGCCGCCCGACCGGCGGGCACCGGTGAGCGCGACGACGACCAGTGCGGCCACGGCAACGGCGCGGACATGACGGCTACGGCTACGCATGGAACAACCCCCGTTGAACAGTAAGATTCGCGCCAAGATCGGACTCTTGACGGGCGCACGACAGGCTAGCCCGTGGCTCGCCCGCCCCCAAATCTGCTGATCAACGGTGTCGCGTCGGCCCGTCCGCGCGACACGTCCGCGCCGTGGGTCCCCGTCAGCGCTGACGCAGCGCCGCCACCCGCGGTTCCCGGCTCTTGGGCGAATCGAGCGAGTAGCTGCGCGCGTCCCCCAACTGCTCGCGTACGAACGCGGCGGTGGCCGCGATCGCATGGCCCAGCGCGGCGTCCTCCCGGCCGAAGGCGTGCCAGACGATCCCGCGGTCCACCGTGTCGTACTCCCACAGGCCCACCAGCCGGCCGCGGTCCAGGATCAGATGGGTGGGCGGGTCGGCGAGCGCGCCCAGCGGACGGCCCTGGAGGTCACCGGGCGCGGGGCGCTCCGCGACACCCGGGTCCATCAGCCGGGGGAAGTCGCGGTGCAGCAGATGAATGCCGTCGACGCCCGCGACCAGGGCGTACACCGGCCCCCGCGGTGGCTCGAAGTTTTCGTACACCTCGACGAGGTCGGCGGGCAGCAGCAGCTCCGCGCCGGCACCATCACCGCCGGCTCCTTCACCGCCGACGGCGCCGTCACCGACGCCACCGTCACCGCCCACCGGGCGCAGGTCCAGCTCCGCGAGCGCGGCCCGCGCCGCCGCCACGGTCAGCCCGGAGAACCAGCGGAAGTGCTGGAGGGAGGCGGGCGCGGCCCAGTCGAAGTAGCGCCGGGCCAGCTCGACGCGCGCCTGTTCGTCGCTGTACGCGCCGAGGTCCAGGCCCCAGCGCACGTACCCGTAACGCTGTTGGTCCAGGCGGCCGTTGGCCGGCACGCGGCGAATCGCTCCGCGCACCTGGAGCAGGCCGAGGGCGAGCGTGAGGGTGGTCGCCGTCCCCCGCTTGCGGCCGGCCTCGCCCAGATCGCGGACCGCGCCGCCGGTCGCTGCCCGGAGCGCGGCGGGGTCGAGCGGCCCCTCGGCCGCGTCCAGCGCCTCCAGCACCGCGGCGCAGACCTCGTCGACCTCGGTCTCGCCGACGCCCAGGTGCTTGCGGGCCGCGGCGATCTCCGTCTCCGGGGCGGCCGCCGCCACCCGCAGGCCGAGGGCGAAGTCCCGGGCCGGCAGCACATAGGCGCAGCCCCGCGCGGAGGGCAGCTCGTGGATCTCCAGCGCGGCGACGGCCGCGTCGACGGTCTCCCGCGCCAGCTGGGCCCGGGCGAACAGCCCCAGATACGGACCGCAGCCGCCGACGGAGCGGGCCCAGCCGGTGCGGGCCAGCACCTCGGCCGGGGTCGCCCCGCGCAGACTGCCGTCCAGTCCCTGGCGGTGGTACCACCAGGCACGGAGCCTGCTGAGGTCCCTCATGGACACCAGTGTCCCTCGCCCGGCGCGAGCGCGCCTCGCGTGGCGGGCCGGGCGGGCGCGGCGTAGCGTCGGCGACGGGGGCGACAACGGCGGCCGCCGTCCACAACCCCTTCCGTTGACCGGTGCGACGGCCGTCTTGGCGAGCCCCCCGGCAGCCGCCCGCGAGCGGGGAGCGCCGCCGCCCGGGTGATCGGCGGACCGGGCCGGTACGGGTCCCCCGGCCGCGTACGGAACGTGCCGGGCGCGTACGAGGACCCCGCGCCGGCGTGCCCCCCACCACCGCGCGACCCCCGTCGAGCAACCTTCCGCCCAAGGGCGCGGTTTACCCCTAAGGCGGGTGAAAGCGGGCGAAGGCCACCGCCGTGTGAACCGGACGAGCGGGACGGGCAGGACGAGCGAGACGAGCAGGACGAGCGGGAGGGGAACGGCATGCGCGAGCTGGCTCTGGGAGTGGCGCTGGGCTTCAGCGCGGGGATCAGCCCCGGACCCCTGATGGCGCTGGTCCTCACCGGAACCCTGCGCGGCGGCCTCGGCACGGGCCTGCGGGTCGCGGCGGTCCCCCTGCTCACCGACCTCCCCGTGATCGTGCTGGCCGTGACCGTGCTGGCCATGCTGCCGGACCCGGTGATCTCCGGGGGCGGCGTCGTCGGCGGGCTGTTCCTGCTCTGGCTGGGCGTGACCACCCTGCGGGACGCGAGGACCGCCGAGCTGCCCGCCCCGGACGCGGCCGCGGCCCGGCCACAGGCCCGGCGCACCCTCTGGCAGGGCGTGCTCGCCAACATCCTCAGCCCCCACCCGTGGCTGTTCTGGCTGACCACGGGCGCTCCCCTCCTCGTCGCCGCCTGGCGCCACGGCTCGCTGCCGGCCGGCTCCTTCCTCTTCGGCTTCTACGCGCTGCTGGTCGGCAGCAAGGCGCTGTTGGCGCTGGTCGTCGCGCGTGCCCGGCACCGCATCGGCGTACGGGGCTTCCGGGCGCTGCTGGCCGCGGCGGGCGCCCTGCTGCTGGCGGCCTCCGCGCTGCTGCTCACGGAGTTCGGGTCCGCGCTGGTGACGGCGGTCGTCTGACCGCCTGGCCTCCGGACCGCCGTCGCCTGACTCCGGACCGCCCGCCGTCGCCCGACCGTCGGCCGCCCCGGCCCCGACGTACGCCCCCTCATCCCGACGTATGACGATGTAGCGCGTAAAGACACCAAATTACCCGAACCACCCAACTCCCCCGGCCCTCCGCGGCGTTTACCCCAGTGCACGTCCACAGGTGGCACGTCTGGGGGGAACAGGCCATGCGCGAGGCACTGCGCGAGACGACCGCGATCCGGCTCCACGACCAGCGGGAGGCGGCGGGACACGCGCTGCTCGGCCCGGTGCACGACTGGGTGGCGCGCCACATCGCCCGCCCCCACCCCGACCTGGGCCGCAAGGGGGCGGTCTGCCCCTTCGTGCCGCCGGCCCTGCGGCTCGACCTCGTCCGGTTCGCCCTGGCGGAGCCCGCCGTGCGCGACGAGGACGACCTGTACGCGGCGGCCCTGGCGCTCAAGGAGCACTGGTCGGCCATGGAGCCGGTCTCGGGGCGGCACGCCGCCGACAGGACGATCGTCCTGGTGCTGCCGGGCGTGCCGACGCGGACCCTCATCCGGGTGCACGACCGGGCGAAGCCGCTCTACGTGGCCGCCGGGATGATGCTCGGCGAGTTCTTCCCCGGCCACCCCGGGCCCGGACTGCGCAACCCGGCGTTCCGGCCCCTGCACAGCGACGTGCCCCTGCTGGTGGCGCGCGCCATGGTCCCCAACGACCTGCCGTTCCTCGCCGAGGAGAAGTACCCGCCGGCCCTGCGGGCGGAGTTCCTCGCGGCGTTCCTGCGGCACCAGCCGGCGGCCGCCGCGGCCACCCGGGAGCGGGCGGAACGGGAACTCGCCCGCGCCCTGGCGGGCCACTGAGAGCCGGGCCCGACGCCGTACGCACCGGCCGCACGGCCCGACGCCGTAAGATCACCGGCCGGCCGAACCCGACGCCGTACGCCCACACGCCGGCCCGCGCCCCGGCGCCGTACGACACCCCACGCGGCCGGCCCGCCCCGCCCGCTCAGCGGCGGGCCAGCCCCGTTCCCTTCAGCGCGTCCAGCGCGTACACACAGCGGTCCTTGCTGCACGCGTACACCACACCGCCTGCCACCACCGGCGAGCCCGTGATCTCCCCGCCCGTGGCGAGCTTCCAGCGGAGCTGGCCGCCCCCCGCGTCCAGGGTGTAGAGGCAGTGGTCGGCGGAGCCGAAGTGGACCCGGCCGTCGGCGATCACGGGCGAGCCGATCACCTCGCCCTTGGCCGCGAAGCGCCACTTGGGCGTGCCGGTGACCGCGTCCAGGGTGTACAGCGCGCTGCCGCTGCCGACGTGGACGGCGCCGGCCTCGACGAGCACGGGCTCGATCGACTGGCGGGACTCGGTGGCGATGCGCCAGCGATCCCGGCCGTCGGCGGCGTCCAGGGCGTAGACCGTGCCGAGGTAGTCGGCGATGTACACCCCGCCGCCGGTGACGGCCGGCCCCGGGGCGTACGCGGGGGCGCTCAGGAAGACGGCGGGCGCCTCGAAGCGCCACCGCACCTCGCCGCGCGCCACATCGATGGCCAGCACACGCGTGCCGGCGGAGACGTACACCGCGCCGTCGGGGGCGTGCAGCAGCCGGATCGGCACACCGCCGCAGGAGGCCGCGTCCCCGACGGGGTACGACCAGCGCTCCTGGCCGGTGCGGGCCTCCAGGGCGCGCAGCCGGCCGTCGGACCAGACGAAGACCGTGCCGTCGTGGACGACCGGGCCCGACTCGGGGGTCTCGAAGTCGGCCTGCGCGCCGGCGAGTTCCCACAGCTTCTCGCCGCTGGCGGCCTCCCACGCCTGGACGCCGCCGCCCCGGGTGCCGGTGACGACGGTGCCCCGGTCGGCCTTGAGGGAGTAGACCCAGCCGTCGGTGCCGAGCCGCCAGCGCTCGCTGCCGTCGGCGGCGTCGAGCGCGTAGAGGGTGGGGCCGTCGGAGGCGTGGATGCGGCCGTCGGCGACGGCCATGGCCCAGGCCACGTCGCGGGTCTTGAACTGCCGCCGCCCGGTGGTGACATCGAGGGCGTGCACCTCGAAGGAGGTGACGTAGAGCAGCTCCCCGGCGACCACCGGGGTGCCCCATACGTCGTTGGACATCCGGAACCGCCAGGGGCGCCAGTGGCCGGGCGCGGCGCCGGCGCCGGGCGCTCCGGTGCGCGCGGCGGCCGGGTCGCCGGCCCGGCGGGGTTCGGCGACGACGGCCGCTCCCCCGGCTCCGCCCACGCCCCCGGCCGGTCCGCCCGGCCCACGCGATCCGGCTGGTGCGCCTGATCCGACCGGTCCACCTGATCCGACGGGTCCCGCTGATCCGACCGGTCCGGCGCCCGCGTTGGCGCTGACGGCGCCGGGCCCGGGGCCGAGCCCCGCCACGGCCGCCGCCGCGCCGTCCAGAACGGGCGGCGGCAGCGGCGCGCCCGCACCGCCGACGCCACCAGCACCGCCTGCACCGCCTGCACCGCCTGCACCGGCGGCGCCACC
This sequence comes from Streptomyces sp. URMC 123, assembly GCF_051386515.1. Taxonomy (NCBI): domain Bacteria; kingdom Bacillati; phylum Actinomycetota; class Actinomycetes; order Kitasatosporales; family Streptomycetaceae; genus Streptomyces; species Streptomyces sp. URMC 123. The sequence continues at coordinate 11,923 of NZ_JBPQTV010000189.1, forward strand.
CGCACCACCCGCGCCGCCCGTCATCGGCTGCGGAATCGGGCCCGCGCCCGGCCCGCCCGGCACCGGGCGCCCGCCCGGGGCGAGCCCGCCGCCCGCGCCGGTGAGCCCGCCGGGGGGCCGCACCCATCCGGTGGTGGCCCCGTTACCGCCCCTGACCTGCTGATCCCGCGCCTCGCCGGCCCGCGGCCCGGGCCCTATGGGCACCTGCGAGCCGGGCAGCCGCACGGGCGGCCCCTCGGGCGGCGACGGCGCGGCCGCGCGCACGCCCCCGCGGGGGTCGGCGCCGGCCCCGACCGGGTCCCAGCCGGTGCCCGCCGCGGGACCGGCGGGCGGCGGCGCCGCACCGGGCTGGTACGGGGGCGGGGGCGGCATCT
>NZ_JBPQTV010000190.1:0-12257 GCF_051386515.1 Streptomyces sp. URMC 123
CTGGGTGGGAGAAAGACCCGGCGCCGAAGGCGCGGAAAAAAGGGAAGCGCACCCCAGGTGCGCGGAAAAGGGGACGCGAGCCCCATCGCGTAAACCCACAGCGGGAGGCGTCCGGGTGGCGGCGCGCCCTCGCACACCCCGAGCACGGCACGGCGACCGCCACCCGGCTCCGGCGAACAGAAAAGGAGCCGACGCCGGACCGCGACCCGCACTCGCCGAGGAACCACCAGCGTCAGGGGGCCTCGACGTCCCCTCGCGACGAATCGCTGGAGTCAAGGGTGATCAAGCAACCACACCACGTCAACACCTGGTCTGAGCTTTGCTCGTTATGCCCTATTTGTGACGGCGCACGGCGCTTCATACGCTCCCATGGCGCTCGCGGCGCCCATCGCGCCCAACGCGCCGATCGCCCCCGCGCCGACCTTGAGGGACCGTGCGCGGTCCACCTCGCACCAGATGCGCTTGCCCTTGCCCTCGGGCTGCCAGCCCCAGCGGTCGGCGAGCCCGTCCACGAGCTCCAGGCCGCGGCCGTTGGTGTCGTCGCCGTCCGCGTGCCGGGGACGCGGCGGACAGGCGCTGCTGTCGGCCACCTCGACCCGCACCATGTCCGGGCCGGCGTCGCAGAAGAGCATTCGCAGAACGGCCGGACAGCCGGTGTGCACAACGGCGTTGGTGACGAGTTCCGAAATGAGAAGAATGAGCGTTTCAGCCAGCGGCTCGTCCGCTCGTATTCCCGTCCCCGCGAGCCGCGAACGGGCCCATTTCCGCGCTCGCCCGACCTCTGCCGGGTCCGGCCGTACCTCCAACTGCACCTGAAGCACCTGCACCGCTCACACCATCCGAACCGGCGGACACATCGCCTCGCGTCTCCACTTGGCCACAGAGCGTGACCTCGATGGAGCACAGCATGGTTGACGTACAGTCACCCCAACAAGCGCTTCAGGCATATTCCGGCGCAAAGGAGTATGCGTACTGCATACTGTGCGACGCGCGCCGCGGGGAGTCGAACAGCGGGGCCCCATGCGCCCCCGACCGGTACGAGCGGCGCACCGGCGCCGCCCTCGCGTCGCCACACCGGCGACACGGGGATCGTTGCGCCTCAGAACCACTCGCACCCCACGGAGAGTACCCGAGGGCACGGCCGACTCCACCCTGTGACGAGTCACGGCTAGGACACAACCCGATATCGACGCTCCGTTACCAAATGGGTCCGACGAAAGGCACATTTCGGGGATGCCCGTTTACGGAGCGACATCATGGGCGATCAGTAGAACTGCCGGTCGTGCCGTCGTACGGGGGTCCGCACGGCGCCGCGGAGCACCTCGCGCCCGGTGGCCGATCGAGGCGCCGGAGGTCCCCGTCGGCGGGTGGCGAGGCCGTACATCGCGCGCCGGTACGAGGGCGGTCGGGCCCCGTCGGCGGCGCCCCCGAGCGGGCGTCACGCCCCGCGCCCATCGAACGCCCGCCCCGGCGCCGCCGCCGTATACCGCACCGCGCGCGGCGCCCGTACTGCCCGAAATCTGTGCACACAGGTCATTGACCGGCTGAGAGCCCATTGATCCCTCGGCGAATAGGGCGTATTTGCACGGCTATTGGGGGGATATTTCGACCATCTCACCCGGCCGTGCGCCCCGTCGTGCGCCCGGTCGCGGACCGTTGGCGGCCGCGGGAGGTTCCCCGAAGGAATGAATGCTCAGCGTGATGGCGTATCGGTACGGCAGCGTCCGCCTGTCAACTCACCGTAACCACAGGCCGTCCGGGCGGGCGGCACAACCGAACGGCGCGGCGCCACTCGGGCCGGCGGCGGACGCTCGGACCGACGACGGGCGCTCAGGCCGGCGGCGGGCGCTCAGGCCGACAGCGGGGTCGTGTCGGGCCGGCCGTCCGCCGGCTCCGGCGCGGTCGCCGTGGCCACGTCCGGGTAGACGTCGAAGAGCCGCCGTACGCCGAGCGCCGAGAGCACCCGGTTGACGTGCGAGCCGTCCTCCGCCCCGTGCGCGGGCAGGATGAGCCGCAGCCGGCCGCGGCAGGAACGCAGCAGCTTACGGGTCGCGATCAGCACGCCGACGCCGCTGGAGTCGCAGAAGAAGACCTCGGAGAGGTCGAGCACCAGGTCGCGGCGGCCCTCGGCCACGGCCTCGTGCACCTGCTGCCGCAGCGACGGCGCGGTGGCCAGGTCCATCTCACCGCTGACCCGGATGACGGCCCACTGCCCCCGTACGCCCCTCGCCACCCGCAACGTCACGTGCCCGAAGCCCTTCACTGTCCGGAAGCGGTCCTTCCTCGCTCGGCTGCCCGCCGGGTCGTCCATGAAACACCGCGGCACTCCAGTGTCGCTCGACGCCCCGGCGCGGCCGCCGCCGGGGCGTTCGGCGCCGGCACCCGGGGCCGCCCGGGGCCGCTCGGTGCCCCGGGGACGTCCCCTCATAGCACCCGGGGTCGCTCAAGGGGTGCGCATTGCCGCAAAGTGGAGTGCGTTGTCGGTCCCTCCGACTACATTCGAGGGGACGCTGGACACGAAGAGCGCATGGGCAGCGACGGAACGGCACGGGCGGCACAGGGATGGGGGCCGTATGGCGAACGACGCACCACCCCGCTGGGACCGGAAGATGCAGCAGCGGCTGGCTCGGGGCGAGGCGGCCGCGCTCGGTGAGCTGTACGACCGCTTCGCATCACTGGTGCACAGCCTCGCCCATCGTGTGCTCGGGGACGAGGACGCCGCCGACCGCGTGACCCGCGAGGTCTTCGGCTATGTCTGGGAGAACCCGGACGCCTTCGACCCCAAACAGGGCTCGCTCCGGTCCTGGGTGGCGGGCCTCACCCACCGCCAGGCGGTCCATCGCCTGCGCCAGGCGGAGACGGCGATGGTGGCGGAGGGCGACGCCGGCACGGCGGCCCAGGTGGAGCGCAAGGTGCGGGAGGCGTCCGCCGCCGCCCGCGCGGACTACATCAGGACCTCCATGCCGGCCCCGCTGCGCGACGCCCTGGAGCTCGCCTACTTCCAGCGCCGCGACTATCGCCAGACGGCCGCGGACCTCGGCGTGACGGAGGACGAGGCGAGGCGCCGGCTCCGGCTCGGTCTGCAGTTACTGTCGACCGCCAACCAGGACGCGCCGGCCCGGGCCGCTTCGCCTCCCAGCCCCAGGAGGGCGTTGTGAGCGGACCGATCGAGCCCAGCCGTCCGGAGCCGGACGACCACGGCTGGGACGGCCTGTGGGACGGACGGCCCTGGCGCGGGGCCGGCCGCGACGGTCAGGGCTCCGAGGGCCGCGGCCCGGACGGCGGCCGCGCCATGAGGAGCGGCCGGAACGGCGACGGCGGCAGCTCGGGCCACGGCGCCGGCGGCGGCCCCAACGGCGGCAGTACGGATGGCCGCGGTACGGGCGACAGCGGTACGAGTGGCCGGAGTGCGGGCGACAGCGGTACGGGCGGCGGCAGCGGCCCGGGGCGCGATCACGGTGAGACCGGCAGGAGCGCCGGGCGCCCGCCGCGCATACCGCCTCCGCGCTCCGCGCCGGACGACGCGCCGCCGCTGGTCGGCCTGCCCGGGAACACGGGCAGCGCCGAGGCGATCGCCTCCCCGGCCGCCGAGAGCCACCCCGCGCGCCCGGCGCTCTACGACCACAAGGTGCTCAAGTCGCTGCTCGGCGCCTGGGCGCTGTCCGCCTGCTCCGGCGAGGAGACCGCGGCCGTCGAGACGCACCTCACCGACTGCGCGCCCTGCGCCGATGAGGCGGTGCGGCTGCGCGAGGCGGTCGGCCTGCTGCAGAAGGACGACAGCCTCGACCTCGATCCGCTGCTGCGGTCCCGGGTGCTGGAGGGCTGTCTCGGCCGCCGTCCCGCGCGCATCCCGGTGCCGGAGTGGGCGGCCCCGTACGACGCGGAGACCGCCCGGCTCGACGCCCTGCTGCGGGACATGGGCGAGGCGGAGTGGCGGGCCCCGGTGCGGCTGAAGTGGTTCGACGGCGAGCGCGGCCTGGCCAGGGACGTCACGGTCGCCGGGGTGATCGGCCATCTGATGTCGGTCGACGGCCTGGTGGCCAGCGCGCTCGGCCTCGCGGACCCGCTGGGCGACGCGGTGCCGCTGGGCGCGCCCAGCTCTCCGACGGCGCGCACGGAGGCGTTCTGGCGGATGGAGTCGGCGGTGCCGGCCGGGGCGATCCGCGAGCCCTGGCGGGACCAGGGCCACACCCTGATCCGTACGGTGTCCTTCGCCGGCCGGGGCGTGGCGGAGCTGGGAGTGTCCTACGGCGACTCCGAGCTGCCGCTGCGCGACTCGTTCCTCGACCGGGCCTTCGAGTGCTGGATGCACGCCGGTGACATCGCGGAGGCCGTCGACTATCCGTACGAGCCCCCGGCCTCGGCGCATCTGCACCGGATGATCGACCTGGCGGTGCGGCTGCTGCCGACGGCGCTGGCCAGGCGCCGGCGGGCCGGGCTCGCGGGGCCGCCCCGGCGGCTGGTGGCCGCGGGCTCCCCGGGGCGCACCCTCCATCTGGAGATCGAGGGCAGCGGCGGCGGGAACTGGCACATCGCCCTGGACTCACCGGCGGCGGTGGGCTCACCTGACCACGTGGTGGCGCACATCGCGCTCGACGCGGCGGAGTTCTGCCAGCTGGCGGCGGGGCATGTGCCGCCGGACGAGGCGGCGGCCGGTCACGAGGGCGATCGCGAGGCGATTCGCGATGTGCTGGGAGCGACGGCCTCGCTCTCCCGGCTCTGACGCCGCGCCTCTCCGCTGGAAGCCGCGCGCCTTCTGCGCGCGGCTTCCGCCGGACCGCTAGGCGAAGATCACCGTACGGGTGCCGTTCAGCAGCACCCGGTGCTCGCTGTGCCACTTCACCGCGCGGGCGAGCGCCTGGCACTCGACGTCGCGGCCGAGGGCCACGAGCTGCTCCGGGGTGACGCCGTGGCCGACGCGGGCCACTTCCTGCTCGATGATCGGGCCCTCGTCGAGGTCCGCGGTCACATAGTGCGCGGTGGCGCCGATCAGCTTCACACCGCGGGCGTGCGCCTGGTGGTACGGCTTGGCGCCCTTGAAGCTCGGCAGGAAGGAGTGGTGAATGTTGATGATCTTCCCGGCGAGCTGCTTGCAGAGGTCGTCGGAGAGCACCTGCATATAGCGGGCGAGCACCACGAGCTCCACGTTCTCGGCCCGCACCAGCTCCAGCAGCCGCGCCTCGGCCTCCGGCTTGTTGTCCCGGGTGACCGGGATGTGGTGGAACGGCACGTTGTAGGAGGCCGCCAGCTCGGCGAAGTCCGTGTGGTTGGAGACCACCGCGGCGATCTCCACCGGCAGGGCCCCGATCCGGGAGCGGAAGAGCAGGTCGTTCAGGCAGTGCCCGAACTTGCTGACCATGAGGATGATCCGCATCTTCTCCGCGGCCAGATGGATCTGCCAGTCCATCCGGAAGGAGTCGCCGATCGCCGCGAAGCTGGCCCGCAGCTTCTCCAGGGTGACCGGCGCCTCGGCCGAGAAGTGCACCCGCATGAAGAACAGCCCGGTGTCGTGGTCGCCGAACTGCTGGCTGTCCTCGATGTTGCAGCCGGTCATGAAGAGGTAACTCGACACGGCGTGCACAATGCCCTGTTTGTCCGGGCAGGAGAGGGTGAGGACGTACTGGTCGGCGGCTGCGGCGGGGCTGGACTGCGAGGCGTTCATGACGCTATAGCGTCGCACATCCGGCGGGGTCAGACCGCCCGGGTGAGCATCGCCAGCACATCCAGCGAGCGCGGGGGCGCGTCCGGGTCGTCCCCGTCGTTGACGGCCAGCCGGACGTGGGCCTCCCTGGCGGCCCGTACGGCCTCGGGCCAGCCGTGGTGCTCCAGGTACGCGGCGACCGGGGCGTCCGCCCCCACCTGGTGCAGGATGCGCAGCACCCTCAGCACGGCCACGTCCACCAGGGCGGCCTCCTGCGAGTCCCGGAAGATCGTGCCGACGTACTTCTCCGCGGACCAGTTGTCCAGCCAGGTGTCCTCCACCAGCCGGTAGACGGCGTCGGTCACGTCCCCGTACCCGGGGCGGCCGGCCAGCCAGCACTCCTGCTGGAAGACGGGGTCGGAGAGCATGTGCAGCGCGGAGCGCACATTGCTGCGCCAGCGCCACCACGGCATGTCGTTGAGCGGCATACCGCTCATGGTCCTGGAGCGGCGGCCGTTGCGGGAAGACTTCTCCGAACTGTGCACGGCAATCGATCGTACGTTCCCTCGATCGGATGTCGGACAGGGCCCTCCGACCCGGCGCCCCGCCCGCCCCTTCCGACCGGCCGTTCACCCGGGCGTCATCCACGGGCCCTCGGTCATCGCTCGGGCGTTCCCCCTGAGGCGGAATCGTCCGGTTCCATGACCTTACGGCGACGCTCCCTCGCCCCTCGTCCGGCTCGTCGGGCTCGTCCGGCTCGTCCACCCCGCACCGCCCGTACGGTCCTCGCCGCGGTCTGCGCCCTCGCGCTCGCCGGCTGCGGATCGCTGCCCGGGGCGCTCGGCGGGTCCGCCGACCGGGACACGGGGCCGATCACGGTCATGACCTGGGCCCCGGACGGCACCGCGGCCACCAACATGCCGGGCATGCCGGCCATGGCCCAGGCGTACGCCCGCTGGGTCGACGCGAGCGGCGGCCTGCGGGGGCGCCGGCTGCGGGTGCTCACCTGCAACGAGCGCAACGACACGGTGGAGGCGGGGCGCTGCGCCCGGCGGGCGATCGACGAGGGCGCCATCGCCGTCGTCGGCTCGTACAGCCAGCACGGCCGGTCGTTCATGCCGCCGCTGGAGGTCGCCGGCATCCCCTACATCGGCGGATACGGCATCTCCACCGAGGAGCTCGGCAGCCCGCTCTCGTACCCCGTCAACGGCGGCCAGGCCGCCCTCCTCGCGGGCAACGGCCGGCAGCTCGCCGGCGACTGCGAGCGGGTCTCGCTGGTGCGCCCCGACACGATCGCCGGCGACCGGATGGCGGCCCTGCTCAACGCGGGGCTGCGGCAGGCGGGCCGGCCGGCGGCCACGGACGTGCGGGCCCCCGAGGACGCCTCGCAGTACACCGAGCAGGCGCACCAGGCGCTGCGGGCCGTGCACGGCGGCGGCCGCCCCTGTGTCACGGCGGCGCTCGGCGAGCGGACCGACGCCTTCTTCGACTCGTTCCGGCGGCTGCGCGCGGACGACTCCCCGGTGCGGATCGCCTCGGTGCTCGGCAGCGTCCGGCAGTCCCTGATCAACCGCACCGGGGGCAAGGAGGGCGCACTGGAGGGGGCCTCGGTCACCGGCTGGTACCCGGTCGCCGACGACGCACGCTGGGAGCCGATGCGCAAGGTCGTACGGGAGCACGCCTTCAGCGACAACCGCGTGGACGCCTCCGACCCCGGCGTCCAGACCACCTGGATCGCCTACACGGTGCTGCGCGCGGCCGTCCTCTCCCTCGGCGACGGGCCCGTCACGGCGAAGAGCGTGCGCGGGGCACTGGACGGCGGCATGGGCAAGGGCGTGGACACGGGCGGGCTCACCCCCGAACTGAGCTGGGGTTACGAGGACATGCTGGCGGTGCCGGAGTTCCCGCGGGTCACCAACGCGATGGTGACGTATCAGGTGGTACGGAACGGGCGGCTGGTGTCGGCGGGCGGCGAACCGGTGGACGTTGCGCGGACGCTGGAGCGGTGAGGGGTGGGGGTGAGGGCTCAGCGGTGAGGGGTGAACGGTGAGGGGCGAGGGCGGCCGAGGTGCCGTTCCGTCACCACCGAGCGGATTGCGCGGTATGTACGGGCATTTCCTGTCCCGTGCGGGCGTTGGCCGGTGGGGCACGCGGTCACCCGGTAGCGTGACCCGACGCTTCCGTAGGTACGCGCAGGTATAGGAGTTCCGGTGACGCACAGCGGACAGGGAAACGAGCCTCTGCCACCGGCGGCACCACCGGTGCCGCCGATGCCACCGGTCTCGCCGGCCCCGCCCGGCACACCGGGTGCGCCCGTGCGCGAGGGCGCGGTTCCGCCCGCCCCGGGCGGGCCGGCCCTCCCTCCGCAGGCTCCGGCCCCACCGGGCGGACAGCCGTGGGGCGGGGCGTGGGGGCCGCCGCCGCCCGCGAACCCGCCGGGCGGCATGCCCGTTCCGCCTCCCCCGCAGCAGCCGCCCCGGATGGCCCACCAGGCCGACGCGGAGCGCACGCAGTACCTGCCGCCGCAAACCGACGCGGAGCAGACGCGGCACCTGCCCCCGCAGGCGGCCGCCGAGAGCACGCCGTATCCGACCCCGCAGGCCGATGCCGAGCGCACGCAGTACCTGCCGCCGCAGTCCGGCCCCGTACCGCCTCATTTCCCGCCGCCGCGGGACGGCCGTGGCGATCAGGCCGACGGCCGGTCCGGCCGCCACGCCGGCCCCGACACCACCACGCACGGCGACGCCCACGGCACTGCCCACGGCAGCGCCGAGGAAACGCAGTACCTGCCGCCGCTGGTCAACGCCGATGAGACCTCACTGCCGCCGGGCGCCGCGGGCGGCGACGACGCCCAGGCCACCCAGCTGATACCGCCCGTCGGCCGCGCGCCCCTGCCGCCCGAGGCCCCCGTGACCCCGGGGGCCCGGCCGCTCCCGCCGCGCGGCCCCGTGCCCGACGCCGACGCCACGGCGGTGATCGGCGCGCCCCTTTCGGGCGACGGGACCCCGCGTACGGGAACGCCCGCGCGTGGTCTGCCCGCTCAGGGCCCGTCGACCGCGCACCCGTCCGGACCCGGCGCCGGCCCCGCGGGCGAAGTCCCCGGCTCCCCCGGCTCCCCCGGTTCCCCTGGTTCCGGTTCCGGCTCCCCCGGCACCGGCAAGCGCCGCCGCCCGCCCGCCGAGTTCGAGGGGCTGTTCCGGGACGAGCCCGCCCCCGAGTCCCTGGCCCGGCCCGGGGACCAGCCCGGGGACCAGCCCCTGGGCGCCACCCAGTACCTGCCACCCGTCGTCGACGACCCGGTGGACCGGCCCCGGCGGGCCCGCCGCGCCGCCCCGCCGCACACCGCGTCGCCGCACACCGCGCCGGCCACCCACCCCGTATCCGGCGGCCCGGCCGCCCCGGCGGACCGGCACCCGGGTGGCCGGGCCGAGCGGCGCACCGACACGGGCCGGCGCGGGCTGCGGCCCGCCGTCCTGGTCGGCATCGTCGTCGCCGGCTGCGCCCTCGCGGGCCTCGCGGCCGGCGCGGCGATGAGCGGCGGCGACGATGCGAAGAGCACCAACAGCCAGAACACCGTCGGCACCGCCCCGACCGGAAAGGCCACCGCCCCCGCGCCGGGCGCCACCACCCCCGCCCCGGCGGACGACCCGGTGAAGACCCAGGCCGTGGCGCTCGACGGGCTGCTCAAGGACAGCAACAGCAGCCGCGCATCGGTGATCAAGGCCGTGGACGACATCAAGAAGTGCGCCAACCTGACCCAGGCGGCCAAGGACCTGCGGGACGCCGCGACCCAGCGCAACAATCTCGTCGAGCGGCTGTCCAAGCTGTCGGTCGACAAGCTGCCGGACCACGTGGCCCTGACGACCGCGCTCAACGGCGCCTGGAAGGCGTCCGCTGCGGCCGACGACCACTACGCGGCCTGGGCGGACGAGGTCGCGGGCAAGAACGGGTGCGACAAGGGCAAGGCGAAGTCGACCCCGAAGGCCGTGGCGGGGAACAAGTCGAGCGCGGACGCCACGAAGTGGAAGCGGGAGGCGTCCCGCCTGTGGAACGTGATCGCCACGCAGTTCACGCTCACCCAGCGGGACCCCTCCCAGCTCTGACGCCGGTCACCGGCGGGCGCCGCCGGCTCCGACCGGGCTCACGGGCCCGCGCTCCCGGGGCCGGGCCCAGGCCCCGGGAGCGTCGCGCCCTACGCCGCCCGGACGTCCAGCAGCGCGTCGAACTCGCGCACCGCCGGCTCGTCCCGATAGGGGTCGAGCCGCTGCTGGAAGTCCTCCAGGTACTCCGTGCCCCGGTTGGACCGCAGCGTGCCCAGCAGTTCGACCGCCTTGCCGCCCGTGTGGCACGCCTGCTCGATCTCACGCTGCTGGACCTGCGCCGTGGCCAGCAGCAGCATGCCGATCGCCCGGCGCCGCACCCGCGACTCGGGGTGCCCGTCCACCGCCTCCTCCGCCCGCCGCCGGGCCGCGTCCGCCTGGCCCAGGTCGCGGTGGCAGTGCGCCAGTTCGTCCGCGAGATAGGCGTGGTCGAAGTGGGCGATCCAGGACGGGTCGTCGCCGGCGGCGCCGGCCGCCCGCTCCATCGCCGCCACCGCGCGGCCGGCCACGACTTGGAAGGCCCTGGCGTCGCCCATCAGGGCGTGGCCGCGCGCCTCTGCGGCGCAGAACATCGCCTCGGCCCGCGGGGTGACCTGCCCCCGCGCGCCCTCCTGGGCGGCGCGCGCGAGCTGTGCGATCTCCCGCGGGTTGCCGAGGGAGGCGGCGAGGTGGCTCATGCTGGCGGCCAGCACATAGCCGCCGTAGCCGCGGTCGCCGGCCGCCTGGGCCAGCCGCAGCGCCTGGATGTAGTACCGCTGGGCCAGGCCGGGCTGGCCGGTGTCCACCGCCATGTAGCCGGCGAGTTCGGTCAGCCGTGCGACGACGGCGAACAGTTCCCGGCCGACGGTCTCCCGGTAGGAGCCGCCGAGCAGCCCGGACACGACGCTGTTGAGGTAGTGCACGACGACGGGCCGCACGTGCCCGCTGCCGAAGCGGTGGTCGAGTTCGACGAGTGCCTGGGTCATCGCCCGTACGGCCTCGACGTCGGAGCGGCCGACCCTGGCCCCCGCGGAGCGGGCGACCTGGGTGTCCGCGCCGGTGATCAGCCAGTCCCTGCTCGGTTCGACGAGGGCGGACGCGGCGACCGTGGAGCCCGACAGGAAGTCGCGGCGCCCCACGTCACTGCGCCACAGCTCGCACACCTGCTCGATGGCGCCGACGACGGTCGGCGAGAACTGCAACCCCACGCCGGAGGCGAGGTTCTTGCCGTTCGCCATCCCGATCTCGTCGATCGTGACCGTGCGTCCCAGCTTCCGTCCGAGCGCCTCGGCGATGATCCCCGGGGCGCGCCCGCGCGGCTGCTGGCCCCGCAGCCAGCGGGCGACGGAGGTCTTGTCGTAGCGCAGGTCCAGGCCGTGCTCCGCGCCGCACATGTTGACGCGGCGCGCCAGTCCGGCGTTGGAACAGGCGGCCTCCTGGATGAGCGCCTGTAGCCGTTCATTGGGCTGACGCGCGACGAGCGGCCTCGCGGCCATGGGCTACCCCCTTAATTCACGTCCGTACCCGGGCCGAACTTCCGGTCCGGACACGGACAGAGTCGCTGATGATCTCTGCCCCGCCCGTATGCCGTGAATTCCTGGTATTTCTGCCGTTCAACGACTTCGGACGATTCGGCGGGAGACTCGTGCGCAAGTGCCGCAGTACGGACTACCCGCTCTTCCCGGCACATCAGACATGCGCGCCCCCACCCATGCACCCATGCGCCCCACGTGCGGGAACGATGCTCCCCGGCCGACCGCCTTGCGCCCCGTAACCCTTGTCTGCAAGGGGAGTTGTGATGGGCGTGGAAGAGACCATCGGAGTGACCGGAACTCCCCAGATCCCCCAACAGCGCGGCAACCAGCTCCTGGACGCCGCGGCGCGGTATGCCGAGCAGCGGCATTGGGATGTGTTCCCCGGCACCTGGCTGGAGATCGAGGACGGCGTCGAGCGCTGCTCCTGCGGTGATCTCGCCTGTCGGGCGCCCGGTGTGCATCCGGCCCGCCCGGACTGGGCGACCCAGGCGACGGGCAGCGCGGTCGTGGCCCGGCGCGCATGGTCGAAACACCCTCTGGCGTCGATCCTGCTGCCGACGGGGCGCACGTTCGACGCGCTGGAGGTGCCGGAGGCGGCCGGCTGTCTGGCGCTCGCGCGGATGGAACGGATGGAGCTCCCGCTCGGGCCGATCACCTGCACGCCCGACCGGCGGATGCTCTTCTTCGTGCTGCCGGGCGCGGCGGCCAAGGTGCCGGACCTGGTACGACGGCTGGGCTGGCCGCCGAACTCCCTGGACCTGATCGCCCGGGGCGAGGGCGACTACGTGGCGGCCCCGCCGACCCGGTACGGCACCTATGGCTCGGTGCAGTGGGTGCGCCAGCCGACGGCGGTGAACCGCTGGCTGCCGGACGCGGAGGAGCTGCTCAGCCCGCTGGCGTACGCGTGCGGGCGGGAGGCGGCGGCGGCCCGCTGCCGCTGATTCCCCCCACGGGTCCCCGGCCCCGTATCGCCGGACCGCGTGGACGCCCGCCCCCGTACGC
>NZ_JBPQTV010000191.1:0-12180 GCF_051386515.1 Streptomyces sp. URMC 123
GGCCTCCGTGATCCGCGCCCCGGCCGCCCCGCCCCCGTCAGACGTCCGTGACCCGCAGCCCCGCGTGCGCCTTGTAGCGCCGGTTCACCGAGATCAGGTTGGCGACCAGGGACTCCACCTGGTGCGCGTTGCGCAGCCGGCCGGCGAAGATCCCGCGCATGCCGGGGATGCGGGCGGCGAGCGCCTGCACCACATCCGTGTCGGCCCGCTTGTCGCCCAGCACCATCACGTCCGTGTCGATCTCCTCGACGGCCGGGTCCTGGAGCAGCACGGCGGACAGGTGGTGGAAGGCGGCGGTGACCCGCGACTCCGGCAGCAGCGCGGCGGCCTGCTGCGCTGCGCTGCCCTCCTCGGGGCGCAGGGCGTAGGCGCCCTGCTTGTCGAAGCCGAGCGGATTGACGCAGTCGATCACCAGCTTGCCGGCGAGCTCGTCGCGCAGGGCCGTCAGCGTGTCGGCGTGGCCGTCCCACGGCACCGCGACGATCACCACGTCGGAGCGGCGGGCGCACTCCGCGTTGTCGGCGCCCTCGACCCCGTCGCCGAGCTCCCGCGCGGCCGCCTCCGCGCGCTCCGCGGACCGCGAGCCGATGATCACCTTCTGGCCGGCCCGGGCCAGCCGGTAGGCGAGGCCGCGCCCCTGGTCGCCGGTGCCGCCGAGCACACCGACCACGAGGCCGGAGACGTCCGGCAGCTCCCACGGGTCCTTCGCCTGCTTGGCCCCGGTCCCGGGGGCCGCACCCGCACCGGAACCCACCGCTCCGGCCGCCCCCGCGGCCGGAGCGTTCGTCACCTCGTCACGCGTCATGTCACTGGTCATGGCGCGATCCAATCACGCCACGATCACGCCCGGATCACGCCTCCGCGTGTCCACGCCGTCACGCCTTCACGCCGCCCTCGGCGAGCCCCGTGCGCCAGTAGCGCTGGAGAGCCCCCATGAGCACCATCAGCGGCAGCACGGAGAGGAAGGCGCCGCCGACGGTGTACTGGTAGAGCACGGGCTGCCGGTCGGCGTACCCGGTCCAGGCCGTCAGACCCAGCTGTACGGGGTAGAGCCGCGCGTCGGAGAGCATGACCAGCGGCAGGAAGAAGTTGTTCCAGATATGGACGAACTGGAACAGGAACACCGTGATCAGGGCGGGCGACATCAGCCGCAGCACCAGCCCCCGGAAGATCCGCGCCTCCCCCGCGCCGTCGATCCGGGCGGCCTCCAGCAGCGAGTCGGGGACGGCCGCGGCCGCGTAGATCCGGCAGAGGTAGACCCCGAAGGGGCTGACCACGCCGGGGATCAGCACGGCCCAGTACGTGTTGGCCATGCCCAGCTCGCTGAAGAGCAGATACAGCGGGAGGGCGAGCGCGGTGCCGGGGATCAGCACCCCGGCGAGGATCACGTTGAAGACCGCCTCGCGGCCCGGGAAGGGGAACTTCGCCAGCGCGTAGCCGGCGGCGGCCGACAGCAGGGTCGCGGCGACGGCGCCGACGCCCGCGTACAGCAGGCTGTTGGCGAACCAGCGCACGTAGATGCCGTCGTCGTGCCGGAGGACGGCGCCGAGGCGCTCCAGGGGCCGGGGGTCGGCGAACCAGAGGCCGAAGGTGCCGAAGAGGTCGCCGCTGCTCTTGGTGGCGGAGACGGCCAGCCAGTAGACGGGCACGAGGAAGTAGACGGCGGCGACGGCCAGCAGCGCGAACGTGATGACGCGGTGGCGCAGCGGTACGGGGATCATCGGCCGCCCTGTTTCTCGCGCTTCTCGCGCTTCTCGTGCTTCTCGCGCGTTTCGTGCTTCTCGCGCGTTTCGTGCTTCTCGCGCGATCCCCGCCCGACGAGCCGCAGGAAGCCGAACGACAGCACGCAGGCGACCAGGGCGAGCAGGACCGCCTCGGCCGCCGCGAGGTGGTGGTTGTTGCTGGTGAACGCCTCGTGGTAGGCGTGCAGATTGGGCGTGTAGCCGGAGTCGACGGAGGAGGCGAGGGGCCGCAGCACCATGGGTTCGGCGAAGAGCTGGAGGGTGCCGATGATGCTGAAGACGGTGGTGAGCACGAGCGCCGGCCGGATCAGCGGCAGCTTGATGTGGCGGGCGACCTGCCAGGCGCTCGCGCCGTCGATCCGGGCGGCCTCGTAGAGCTCCCCGGGCACGGCCTTGAGCTGGGAGATCAGCACCAGCATGTTGTAGCCGGTGTACTGCCAGGTGACGATGTTGGCGATGGACCACAGCACGGCGTCCCGGGAGAGGAAGTCGACCTCGTGGCCCAGGGTGTGGCCGATCTCCACCAGGGGGCTGATCCCGGGCACGTAGAGGAAGCCCCAGAGGATGGAGGCGATCACGCCGGGCACCCCGTAGGGCAGGAAGTAGGCCGTGCGGAAGAAGCCGACCCAGCGCGCGGAGGCGGCCTCCAGCAGCAGGGCGAGGCCGGTGGCCAGGGCGAGCATCACGGGGATCTGGACCGCGCCGAAGAGCAGCACCCGCCCGAACCCGGCGAGGAAGCGCTCGTCCTGGAGGGCGTGGGCGTAGTTGTCGAGGCCCGCGAAGACCTCGCGGGCGCCGCCGAGGCCGAGCGGGCCGAAGCGCTCGACGCGCAGCAGGCTCTGCTGGAGGGCGTAGCCGATGGGGGCGATGAAGCAGAGCAGGAAGAGCGCGAGGAACGGCAGCAGGAAGCAGGCCGCGGCGCGGGCCCGCTGCCGGGCGAGCGGCGAGCGGCGCGGCCGGCGGCTGCCGCCGGGCCGCTGTCCGGGGGCGGGCGGGCCGCTGGGGCCGCGGGCGGACTCGCCGCCCTGCCGCGGGCGGGGCGAGCCGCCCTCGTAGCGCAGGCCGGCCGGGCCGCTCATCCGGCCTCCGCCTTCAGGCCCTTGAGCGCGAGGTCGTCGAGCGTCTGCCGCTGGACGGTGGTCAGCACCCGGCGGAAGGAGGTGCCCTCGTCGATCGCCTCGGTGAAGGCGTCGCCGAGGCGCTGGTAGAGGGTGTCCACGGCCGGCCCCCAGGTCCAGGAGGTGTCGACGGCGCGGCCGGCGGCCGCGAAGACCCGGCTGTAGTCCTGGCCGCCGAAGAACGCCCGGCGGGCCGCGAGATCACCGCTCGCGTATCCGCTCCGGGCGCTGGGGAACCCGTAACCGCCCTTGATCATCAGTTGCAGGGAGCGCGGGTCGGAGTTGAGCCAGACGGCGAAGTCGAGGGCGTCGCGGGGGTAGCGGGTGCGGCGGAAGACGGCGGTGGTGGAGCCGCCCCAGTTGGCGTGGGCGTTCTCGCCCTTGCGCCACTGCGGGAGCGGGGCCACCCGCCAGGCCCCGGCGGTGGCGGGCGCGTTGCCGGCCAGCAGCGCGTCGCCCCAGCTGGCGCCGAGCCAGGAGACGATGCCGCCGGTCTGGATGTCCTTGTACCAGGCGTTCTGCCGGTCCGGCACGGTCTTGACGAGCTTCCGGCGGACCAGGCCCTCCCAGAGGTCGGCGACGCGCCGGGTCGGCTCGTCGTCGATGTGCACCACCCAGGTGCCGTCGCGGGCGGCGAACCAGCGCGCCCCGGCCTGCCAGGCGTAGCCGGCGAAGCGGTTGCCGTTGGTGGGGGCGAAGGTCTCGATGTGGGCGCCGCGGCGGCGCACGGCGCGGGCCGCCTCCTCGTACTCGTCCCAGGTGGTGGGCACGGCGATGTCCCAGGCGTCGAGGAGGTCCTGCCGCACGAACAGGCCCATGGGACCGGAGTCCTGGGGGATGGCGTAGACGCCGCCGGCGAAGACGGACTGCTGCCACTGCCAGCCGATGAACGCGGCCTTGTGCCGGCCGGCGCCGTACTGGCCGAGTTCGGCGAGGCCGCCGGCGAGGAGGAAGCCGGGCACCACGGCGTACTCCAGCTGGCCGAGGTCCGGCGGGTTCCCGGCGGTGATCGCGGCGTGCATCTTGGCGTACTGGGCGCCGCCCACCGCGGAGACCTTCTCCACCTCCACGCGGACCTCGGGGTGGAGGCTGTTCCACAGGGCGACGGGCTTGTCGATGCCGGGCACCCAGGACCAGAAGGTGAGGGTGATCCGCTCGCCCGGCCGGCGGACGGTCGCCCGTGCGGCGGACCCGGCGTCGTGCCCGGTGTCGTGGCCGGTGCAGCCGGTGAGCGCCGCGCCGGCCGCCAGCGAGGCGGCCGAGCCCAGGGCGGCGCGCCGGCCGAGTGTCATCCGAACTCCTCCACGGGGATGCGGCGGAAGGTGATCGTCTCGTACGGGCCGAAGTCGCCGGTCTCGTACAGCAGTCCGACGGTGCGGTCGTCGAGGCGGACCAGGTCGGAGTAGGCCGCGGGCAGCCCGTCGACGGTGTGCGCCACGGCCCATGTCACACCCCGGTCATGGCTGGAGCGTACGGTCATCAGCGCCCTGAACCCGGGATCGGCGGGGCCGGAGAAGAGCAGCACATCGGGATCGCCCAGATGCAGCAGGCTGCCCTCGCACACCGGGCCGGTGAGCCCGGCCTGCGGGCGGAAGGGCTTGACCAGGCTCTCGCCGCCGTCGGTGGAGAGGGCGTCGGCGCGGTTGCCGGGGGACGGGGAGTCGTTGCGGGTGTTGAGGTAGACGGTGCCGTCGGGCAGCTCGGCGGCGGTCGTCTCGTTGACGTTGACGTACCCGTCGGGGTTGTCGTCCAGGTAGCCGAGCCGCCAGGTCTCGCCGTCGTCGTCGCTCAGCAGGGCGTGGCCGCCGTTGTACTTGCCCTCGGTGCCGTTGTCGCCGCCGCTCGGGGGGAGGGAGTGGTTGGCGGGTACGAGGACCCGGCCGGCGTGCGGGCCGTGCCGCAGTTGCAGAGCGTGGCCGGGGGTGGTGGCGTACCAGCGCCAGTCCGGTCTCTTCACGGCGGCGGTGATCTCGCGGGGGTCGCTCCAGCTGGCGCCGTGGTCGTCGCTGTGGCGCAGCCAGACCCGGCGGCCGTCGGCGGCGGACACCTGGCCGCGGCGGATGCGGTCCTCGGTGGCCGCGGCGGCGTTGCGGATGTGCACCAGCAGCACCCGGCCGCTCTCCAGCACCACGGGGGCGGGGTTGCCGGCGAGGTGGGGGCCGTTGTGGGCGGCGACCCGCAGCGGGCCCCAGGTGCGGCCGCCGTCGGAGGAGCGGCGCAGCACGATGTCGATGTCGCCGTGGTCGGCCGCCGAGCCGACCCGGCCCTCGGCGAAGGCGAGCACATCGCCGTTGGCGGCGAGCACCACGGCGGGGATGCGGAAGCTCTCGTAGCCCTCGGCGCCGGCCTCGAACGGGACGGAGACCTCATGGGCGGTGACGGATCGGGCGGTGACTCGGCCGGCCATGAGCCCTCCCGGGCGTAGGGCGTCCTGATTTCTGCCGCTATCTGCCGAGACCATAGGGAGCCGCGAGAACGGGCGTCAAGAAGCGGGACGGAATGGATGCTTCCCCGGCCGGCCGGGGGGTTCGGCGGCCGTCCACCGGGCGAATTCCCGGTGAACGGCGGGGCGGCTACTCCTCCTGTCGGCGGGAGGCGTCGTGCCAGCGCGGGTCCGTCTCCCACTCGAGATTGCGCTCGCGGGCCGTCTCCATCGCGTGCGACGCCTCCTCGCGCGTGGCGTACGGCCCGAAGCGGTCCGCGGCCCGGCACTCGGGGCCCTCCTCGACCTTCTTGTGCGCGAGGCAGTAGTACCACTCCCCCGGCTTGCCCACCGTCCGCTTCTTGAACAGGGCCATGCGGCTCTCCTCTCCCGTGCTGCCGTTCCCGTGCTGCCCGTCCGTCGGGGCCATGCTGCCCGATCGGGCCCGTCGGCACCCCTCGATACACTCGCTGACATGTCTGGCCAGTCACTGCTCGTACCCGGGACCCTGTCCCCCACCCGTCCCGTGCCCGCCTCGATCCCGCGCCCGGAGTACGTGGGCAAGGACGCGCCCACCCCGTATGCGGGGCCGGAGGTGCAGGACGCCGAGACCGTGGAGCGGATGCGGATCGCCGGGCGGCTCGCCGCCGAGGCCCGCGAGGAGGCCGCCCGGCACATCGCGCCCGGGGTGACCACGGACGAGCTGGACCGGATCGCGCACGAGTACCTCTGCGACCACGGGGCGTACCCGTCCTGCCTGGGCTACCGCCGCTTCCCGAAGTCGATCTGCACCTCGCTCAACGAGGTGATCTGCCACGGCATCCCGGACTCCACCGTGCTCAGGGACGGGGACATCGTGAACCTCGATGTCACGGCCTACATAGGAGGGGTGCACGGCGACACCAACGCCACGTACCTCTGCGGCGAGGTCGACGAGGAGTCGCGGCTGCTGGTGGAGCGCACCCGGGAGTCGCTGAACCGCGCGATCAAGGCGGTCAAGCCGGGCCGGCAGATCAATGTGATCGGCCGGGTGATCGAGTCGTACGCCAAGCGCTTCGGCTACGGCGTGGTGCGCGACTTCACCGGGCACGGCATCAACACGTCCTTCCACTCCGGGCTGATCGTGCCGCACTACGACAGCCCGCACGCCACCACCGTGATCAAGCCGGGGATGACCTTCACCATCGAGCCGATGCTGACGCTGGGCACCCACGACTACGACCTGTGGGAGGACGGCTGGACGGTGGTGACCAAGGACCGCAAGCGGACCGCGCAGTTCGAGCACACGCTGGTCGTCACGGAGACGGGTGCGGAGATCCTCACCCTGCCGTAAGGTTTTTACCGACGGGATGTCGGGAAGCGGTTGACTTAGGCATGCCTAAGTTAGAGGATGTGCACGGGTCGGCGCCGCCCTGCCCGACCGTCTGCTGCCGCTTCCCGACCCGCGGGGCGGCCGGCCACCGGAGGTCCCATTTGGACGCGCCCAGCCAGACCCCCGCCGCGACGGCGTTCTCGACGCTGATCCGCACCGCCTCGCACGAGCAGCACACCGAGGCCGAGACCTCGACCTTCATGAGCGACATGCTCGGGGGGCGGCTCGGAGTGGACGCGTACGCGCTCTACACCGAGCAGCTCTGGTTCGTCTACCGCGCGCTGGAGGGCGCGGCCGACCGCCTCGCGGACGACCCCGTCGCCGGGCCGTTCATACGGCCCGAGCTGCTGCGGGTGGCGGCGCTCGAACGCGATCTGACGCATCTGCGCGGGGCCGGCTGGCGCGAGCGGGCCCGGGCGCTGCCCGCCACCGCCGCGTACGCCGACCGGGTCGCGGAGGTCGCCCGCGACTGGACGGCGGGCTATGTGGCCCACCACTACACCCGCTATCTGGGCGATCTCTCCGGCGGCCAGATCATCCGCGGCACCGCGGAGAAGACCTGGGGCTTCGCGCGCAAGGGCGACGGCGTGCGGTTCTATGTGTTCGAGGACATCGGGAACCCGGCGGCGTTCAAGCGGGAGTACCGCGCGCTGCTGGACGCGGTGCCGGTGGACGACCTGGAGAAGCAGCGGATGGTCGACGAGTGCAAGCGGGCGTTCCGGCTGAACACGGCGGTGTTCCAGGAGCTCGGAGAGCGCTTCCGGCTCAGCGCGTAGGTTTTCGCACGGGCCCCGCGACGTGGTCAGAGGCGGTGGTACGGGCCCCGCGGCCCGGTCAGGGGCGGCGGGTGGCGCGTCGACGGGTGGCGAGGACCACCGCGCCGCCGGCCACCGTGAGCGCGCCGGCCGCGCCGAGCAGGGCACCGGCCGGGGCACCGGCGCCGGTGGCCGCGAGCGAGGCGCTGCCACCGGAGGCGGACGCGCCGCCGACCGTGCCCGCGCCGCCGGTGCTTCCCGCGCCGCCGGAGGCGCCCGTCCCCGTCGAGCCGGTGGCGCCCGCGGCCGCGGCGCCGCCCGGCCGGGGCAGCGTGGCGCCCTCCTCGACCGAGACGGCGAGCGTCACCGGGTCGAGGGCGTCCTTGGGCTGGTAGAAGCCGCCGAACGCCTTGGCGCCCTCGGCGGTCAGGACCGCCGGCACCCCGGTGAGCCGGACGACGCCGTCCTTCGCCCGGAGCGCCCCCGCCGGCAGGGCGAGATCGGCGATCCGCACGTCCTCGCTGGTGGTCACCGCCCCCGTCCGGCGGTCCTTGGCGGAGACATCGGCGATCAGGGCCCCCTGCGTGCCGGCCGCCCGGACCGTGAGGCCGCGGAACGTCAGGTCCAGGGAGTCCCCGTGGGCCCGGAAGCGGACGGCCCCGGCGAAGGTGGCGTTCAGATTCGCGGCGGCCGCGTCGTACGAGCCGCTGCCCCGGGTGAAGCGGTAGCCGTCGCCGCTCTTCACCGCGCCGGCGGACAGCTCGACCGTGCCGCGGGTGCGCGCGATGTAGTCGCGGAAGGACTTCTTCACCCCCCAGTCGAGCGTGCCGTCCCGAACGGTGGAGGCGGTGGGCGCCGCCGCGGGCTTCGCCGCCGGTCCGCTCACCGCAGGCTCGGGCCGCTGCGCCGGCGGCCGAGCCGGGGTGGACGGCGTGGCGGGGGTGACCTGCGTGTTCGGCGTGGTGGGCGTGGCGGCCGGGGGCGACGGCTTCGTGGTCGGGGGGCGCTGGGCCGAGCCGACCGTCACCGTGAGGGTGACGGGGTCGAGCGTTTCGCCCGCCGCGTAGTTGCCGGCGAACGCGCGGACGCCGGCCGCGGTGAGCTTCGCGGGGATGGCCGCGTAGCGGATGGCGCCGCCGGCGTCGGCCGGCCGGATGCCGGTCAGGTCGAGGTCGGCGAGGGCGATGTCCTGGTCGGTTTTGCCCTCGGCGGTGACATCGGCGGTGAGGGTGCCCGCCTTGCCCTTGGTGCCGACCTTGACGTCGGCGATCCGGATGTCGAAGCCGTGGGCGGTGGAGCTGAAGCGGACGCTGCCGCGGAAGGTGGTCGTGACGGCGTGGGTGGCGGTGTCGTAGGTGCCGGTGCCGGCGGTGAATCGGAAGGTGCCGTCGGCGTTCCGCTCGGCGCCGTCGGCCACGTCGACGCGGCCCTGGGCGCCCGTGGTGACGTATCTGCGGAAGGACTCCTTCACTCCCCAGTCCAGGGTGCCGTCGCGCAGCTGGAGCGGTGGGCCGGCGGCGGCCCCCGGCCCGTGGTCGGCGGCGGTGGCGGCGGTGGCGGGCAGGGTCAGGGCCGTGGCGCCGAGGAGGGTCGCCGTGGCGACGGCCGCGGCGAGGACGACGGGACGGGAGAGGGTGGCCATGGTCGTTCGCTTCTCCTTGAGGTGGTCGGGCAGCGCCGCGCGGGAGGGCGACAGGGGCCGCCGGTCGGCGGCGGTTCGAGGCCGGTTCGGCCGTGTCATGGGTCGGTCGTGACCGGGGTCGGTCGTGAAGGTCGACGCGACCAAAAGCGGTCAGTCGTGGTGCGGCCCGTCCGGCGCGGGCCCCGCCGGTACGGTCTCTGCCGCGGGCTCCGTCGTACGGCGGCGGGCGCGCCGTACGAACAGCCCCGCGGCCGCCGCGACGAGCACCGCGCCCCCGAGGGCGACGGGAACGGTGGGAAATCCGGACGGGGAGGCGGAGCCGGCGGACGCCGCCGTCGCGGCCTTCGCCGCGGGCTTCGCGCCGGCCGTGGCGCCGGGGCCGGGGCTCGCGCCGGCGGCCGGGTCGCTGCCCAGGTCGGGCAGCGGGGGCAGCCGGGCGCCGGTGTCGAGCGCGACGGCGAGCGACACGGGGTCCATGGCGGTGCCGGCGCGATACATCCCGCCGAACGCCTTCGCGCCCTCCTCGGTGAGCGTGGCCGGCGCCTCGGTGAACGTCAGCAGGCCGTCCTGGGCGCGCGGGGCGGCGGCGTCGAAGGTGACGAGCGGAACGTTTCGGCGGACCGGGTCCTCGCCGGCGCCCCCCGCGCCGCCCGCACCGCCCGTGACATCCGCGGACAGCGTGCCCCGGCCGTCCCTGACGGCCACCCGCACCGCGCTCAGGCCCAGGTCCAGCTCGTTGCCGGTGAAGCGCACGCCCCCGGCGAAGGTCGCGTCGAGACGGCCGGATTCGGGGTCGTACGTGCCGGTTCCGCGCGGGAAGCGGAAGAGCGCGCCGCCGTCCTCGGCACCGTCGGTGAGGGCCCAGCGGCCGCGGGCGATCGGGCCGGTGACGTACTCGCGGAACGTCCTGCGCACGCCCCAGTCCACGGCGGCGTCCGTGAACCGGCCGTCCGCGCCCGGCTCCTCGCCCGGCTCCCGGTCGCCGGTCCGCCGCTCCGGCGCGGTGGTGGCGGAGCCGGCGGACGGCCCGCCGGACCCGGCCCCGCCGGCGGAGGACGCGGCGTCGAGCACATCGGCGGAGAGCGTCACCGGGTCCAGCGCGGCGCCGGCCTCGTAGTAGCCCGCGAACGCCTTCGCGCCCTGTTCGGTGAGCGTGGCCGGGACGGTGGTGAGGGCGATGGTGGAGCCGCCGCCGCGCATCGTCACCCCGGACAGGTCCAGGGCGGCGAGCGGCACCTGCGCGGCCGAGGTGACCTCGCCCGTGCCGCGGGCGCGGCTGGTCATGTCGGCGTGGAGGGTGCCGCGGCCGCCGGTGACGCGGACCGTGGGCCTGCTGATGGTGAGGTCGAGCTCGAAGGTGCCGTCCGTCCCGCGGTGGCCGGTGAAGCGGACCGCGCCCGTGTAGCCGGCCCGCAGATCGCCGCTGTCGGGGTCGTACGAGCCCCGGGCCGAGTGGAAGCGGAACCGGTCGGTGCCGACGGTGGCCGCGCCCCCGGACAGCGCCCAACTCCCCCGGGCCACGGGCCCGGTGACATAGCGCTGGAAAGAGGCTTTGATACCCCAGTCCAGGCGCCCGCCGGAGATTGTGCGCTCGGCGGCGCCGGCGGTGGGGGCCGTGAGCGGCACCGTCGCCAGCGCGGTCAGCAGCGCGGCGGTGAGCAGGCGGAACGGGCCGGACGACGGCATGGGGAACCCCTCCGAGGCGGGCATGGCCAATAAGGTAAGGCTAACCTAAGCTCAGTTCACCCGTTCGGAAAGTCTCACGAGAAGTCTTCCTCCAGGGAAGACCCGCGGAAAGGTGGCACCAGTGGTTCACCGGCAGTTGGCCGCATCACCACGTCGCGCCGCACGGCTGGTCGGCGCCCTGTTCGCCGTGGTCGCCCTGGCCGTGGCGGGGACGGGCTGCGGCAGGGCGGCGGAGGGGCCCACCGCGAAGTCGGCCGAAACCCCGCCCTCCGCCGACCGGGTTGAGCCACTCGACACGGTGCCGGCACCGCGGCTGCCCGCCACGGTGCCGTCCGCCGACGGCCGGCGGGTCACCGTGGCGAGCGCCGACCGGATCGTGCCGCTCACCGGCTCGCTCTCCGAGGTCGTCTTCACCCTCGGCCTCGGCGAACGCGTCGTCGCCCGCGATGTCACCACCACGTTCGAGCAGGCGGCGAAGCTGCCGGTGGTGACCCGCGCCCACGACGTCTCCGCCGAGAGCGTGCTGTCGCTGCGGCCCACCGTCGTGCTCGCCGACCCGGCCACCGGGCCCGCCGAGGCCATCGACCAGATCCGGGACGCGGGCGTGCCGCTCGTGGTGCTGGAACCGGCCAAGTCCCTCGCCGACATCGGCCCCCGGATCGACGCCGTCGCCGCCGCGCTCGGCGTTCCCGACGCGGGCACGCGGCTGCGCGAGCGCACGGAGGAGCGCATCGCCGCCGTACGGAAGGGAATTCCGGCCCAGCGGTCCCCCGGCGCGGACAGGCCCCGGGTGGCCTTCGTCTATCTGCGCGGCTCGGCCGCGGTCTATCTGCTCGGCGGCCGGGACTCCGGGGTGAGCTCCCTGCTGGAGGCGGCCGGCGCGGTCGACGCCGGCAAGGAGTCCGGACTCACCAAGGACTTCACCCCCCTCACCAGCGAAGCCCTGGTCAAGGCCGCGCCCGACGCGCTCCTGGTGATGGCGAAGGGCCTGGCGTCCGTCGGCGGCACGGACGGGCTGCTCAAGGTGCCCGGCATCGCCGAGACCCCCGCCGGCCTCGACCGCCGCGTCGTCTCGATCGACGACGGGACCCTCCTCGCCTACGGCCCGCGCACGGATCAGGTCCTCGCGTCCCTGGTGGCCCAGCTCTACGGCGGGGCGCGGTGACGACGCGGGATTCCCGTGGGGGAAGCGGACCGGAGTCCCTGCCGCACGCGGGGGACGCGCCCGCGCCGGGCCCCGTGACCGCGCCCGTGCCGCGCTCCGCTGCGGGACGGCACGCGGAACAGCGCGCGGCACAGGACGCGGAACAGCGCGCGGGGCGACAAGCGGAGCGGCGGGCGGAATCCGGCGACGGCGGCACGGCGGCATCCCTCGCGCCGCCCGGCCAGGGCCCCGGCCAGGCCCCGGCACGGTGCAGCAGCGACCCCACCACGTCGCCGAGC
>NZ_JBPQTV010000192.1:0-12152 GCF_051386515.1 Streptomyces sp. URMC 123
GACGGGGGGAACAGGGGTGGGACTGTACGCCGCGGTCGCGGTGAGCGCGTTCCGCCGCTTCGCGACCTACCGGGCCGCCACCGCCGCCGGCCTGTTCACCAACACCGTCTTCGGCTTCATCATGGCCTTCACCTACATCGCGCTGTGGGACCAGCGGCCCCGGCTCGGCGGCTACGACCTGCCGCAGGCGCTGACCTACGTCTGGCTCGGCCAGGCCCTGCTGATGACGATGGCGATGATGGGCGGCGGCTTCCAGGACGAGCTCATCGAGCGCATCCGCACCGGGGACGTGGCCGTCGACCTCTGCCGCCCCCCTGACCTGCAACTGTGGTGGCTCGCCGCCGACCTGGGGCGCGCCGCCTTCCATCTGCTGGCCCGCGGGGTGCTGCCCATGGCCGTCGGGGCGTTCGCCTTCGACCTGGTGGCGCCCGCGAACCCGCTGGTGTGGCTCGCCTTCCTCGGCTCCGTGGCGCTCGGCATCCTGATCAGCTTCGCGCTCCGCTATCTCGTCGTGCTCAGCGCCTTCTGGCTGATGGACGGCACCGGGGTCACCCAGGTCGCCGGGCTCGCCACGCTCTTCTTCTCCGGCATGCTGCTGCCGCTGCCGCTCTTCCCCGGCTGGCTGGGGGAGGCGGCCCGGGTGCTGCCGTGGTCGGCGCTGCTCCAGGTGCCCGCGGACGTCTTCCTCGGCAAGCACACCGGGCGGGGGCTGCTCGGGGCGTACGCCTTCCAGGCCGGCTGGGCGGCCGTGCTGCTGGCCGCCGGCCGGGTGCTCCAGTCGGTCGCCACCCGCAAGGTGGTGGTCCAGGGTGGCTGAGCGGGCGTTTCGGACGCGGTCGTTCCGGGCGTGGTCGGGGGCGCGGGCGTTTCGGGCGCGGCCGGGCCGGACGTGGTCGGGCGTGCGCGTGTACGGGCTGGTCGTCGCGATGTGGGTGCGGTCGACGATGACGTACCGCGCGTCGTTCGCCATGACGGCCCTGGGGAACTTCGCCGCGACGGGGCTCGACTTCGTCGCCGTCCTGCTGATGTTCACGCATGTCGGCTCGCTGGGCGGCTACGCGCTGCCCGAGGTGGCCTTCCTCTACGGCACCTCCGCGGTCTCCTTCGGGCTGGCGGACCTGGCGATGGGCAGCATGGACCGGCTGGGCCGGCGGCTGCGCGACGGCACGCTCGACACGCTGCTGGTGCGGCCCGCGCCGGTGCTGGCGCAGGTCGCGGCCGACCGGTTCGCGCTGCGCCGGCTGGGGCGGATCACCCAGGGGCTGCTGGTCCTGGGCTGGGCGCTGACCGAGGTGGAGGTGGCGTGGACGCCGGGCAAGGCGGCCATGGTGCCGCTGATGGTGGTGAGCGGGGCGGCCCTGTTCGCGGCGTTCTTCGTGGCCGGCGCGGCCTTCCAGTTCGTGGCGCAGGACGCGTCGGAGGTGCAGAACTCCTTCACCTACGGCGGCACGACGCTGCTCCAGTACCCGCCCACCATCTTCGCCCAGGACCTGCTGCGCGGGGTGACCTTCGTGGTGCCGCTGGCCTTTGTCAACTGGCTGCCGGCGCTGCGGGTGCTGGGCCGGGAGGACCCGCTGGGGCTGCCGGGCTGGCTGGACTTCGCGCCGCCGGCGGTGGCGGCGCTGTGCTGCGCGCTGGCGGGGCTGGCCTGGCGGGCGGGGCTGCGGTCGTATCGGAGCACGGGGAGCTGAGGACGGCGTACGGCACGCGGCGTACGGCATCGGGTGTACGGCATGGGGAGGAGCCGGGAGTGGCGCGGGACATGGACGGTGACCGGCGGGGGTTCATCGAGCTGGACGGGGTCGAGAAGGTCTTCTCCGTACGGCGCCGGGCGGGGCTGCTGCGCCGTGAGCGGCGCGAGGTGCGGGCGGTGGGCGGCATCTCGTTCCGGATCGAGCGCGGGGAGATGGTGGGGTACATCGGCCCCAACGGCGCCGGCAAGTCCACCACCATCAAGATGCTGACCGGCATCCTCGTGCCCAGCGGCGGCCGGCTGCGGGTGGCCGGCATCGACCCGGCCCGGGAGCGCACCCGCCTGGCCCAGCGGATCGGGGTGGTCTTCGGCCAGCGGACCACCCTGTGGTGGGACCTGCCGCTGCGGGACTCGTACGCCCTGGTGCGCCGGATGTACCGGATTCCGCCGGCCCGCTTCCGGGCCAACCTCGACCGGTGCGTGGAGCTGCTCGACCTGGGGCCGCTGCTGGAGGTCCCGGTGCGCCAGCTCTCCCTCGGCCAGCGGATGCGCGGCGACATCGCCGCGGCCCTGCTGCACGACCCGGAGGTGCTCTATCTGGACGAGCCGACGATCGGGCTGGACGTGGTCAGCAAGGCCTCCGTCCGCGGCTTTCTGCGCGAGATCAACGCCGAGCGGGGCACGACCGTCCTGCTGACGACCCATGACCTCACCGACATCGAGCAGCTCTGCCGGCGGGTGATGGTGATCGATCACGGCCGGCTGGTCTACGACGGGGCGCTGGACGGGCTGCACGCGCTCGGGCGGAGCGAGCGGATGCTCGTGGTCGACCTGGAGCGCGAGCATCCGCCGATCGACACGGTGGCCGGGGCCCGGGTGGTCCGGGTGGAGGGGCCCCGGCAGTGGCTGGCCTTCCCCGCGACGGCCAGCGCGGCGCCCCTCGTCGCGGCGATCGCCGACGGCTATCCGCTGGTGGACCTGTCGGTGCGGGAGCCGGACATCGAGGACGTGATCGCGGCGATGTACGCGGGGCGGTGAGCGAGGTGGGCCGGGAGGCCCACGGGCACGGCCACGGCGTCGGTGCCTTCCGCCATCGTCCGCGCCGTCGGCTCGGTCAACGTCCCCGCCGCCGTTCCCGTCGTTCCCGCCGTGAGGTCCGCGAGCTCCGCCAGGTCCGCGAGGTCCACCGCGTAGGCCATCGCCCGGTAGCCCTCGTCGGAGGGGTGCAGATGGTCCCCCTCGTCGTACGCCGGGAACAGCCGGTCCGGCCGGCTCGGATCGCGCAGCGCCGCGTCGAAGTCCACGACCGCGTCGTACACCTCGCCGGCCCGGATGCGCTCGTTGACCGCCTGCCGCACGGCCTCCAGCTCGGGGGTGTGCCCGCGGAACCCGCCGAACGGCATGATCGTGCCGCCGATGACGCGCAGCCCGCGCGCGTGACCCCGCGCCACGAGCGTCCGCAGCCCCTCGGCGATCCGCTCGGGGTCCGTCTCGTGCGGGGTGCGGAGGATGTCGTTCACGCCCAGCGCGACGACGACCGCGCGCACCCCCGTACGGGAGAGCACGTCGCGGTCGAAGCGGCTGAGCGCGCTGGGGTTGTCCGGGGGGATCTGGCCGCGGCCGTCGGTGAGCACCCGGTTGCCGCTGATCCCCTCGTTGAGCACGCCCCAGCGGGGCGCGCCGGGCTCCGTGCGCAGCCGCGCGGCGAGGAAGTCGGGCCAGCGGTGGTTGGCGTCGAGGGTGGCGGAGCTGCCGTCGGTGATCGAGTCGCCGAGCGCGACCACAGCACCGGCGGCCGGGTCGTTCCAGACGTCGACGGCGGTCAGATAGCGCCAGACGGTGGTTCTGCGGGTGTACGCGGCGCCGGACGCGTCACCGGCCTTGTCGCCGCGGGCGAGGTACGAGGTCTGCCGGGCGTGCGGATGGTGGGTGACCGGCCCGGACGGCGTACCGGAGTAGGTGGTGACCAGCAGGTCGGCGGCGGGCGGCACGGTCAGCCGGGCGGCGTCGCTGAGCACGGAGCGCCCGGCGGGGACGGTCACCGAGGGGCTGCCGTGGAAGGTCAGCCGGCGCAGGGTGCCCGGGGCGGCGGCGGGCCCGCCGTGGCGCGCGGCGAGCGCGACGGTGGCGTGGGAGATGGTGAGCGGGGTCCTGCCGTAGAGGTTGGAGAGCTCGACCCGGGCGCGGCTGCCGCCGATGCTGGTGCGCACGATGTTGCGGATGGACATGCCGGCGTAGCCGTCGTCGGTACGGGGTTCGGCGGCGGCCGGGGCGGTGGCCCAGGTGCCGGTCCAGCCGCCGCGGGTGGCCAGGAGGCCCTGCGCGGGGTGCGCGGCGCGGGCGACCCGGTCCCGCGGCTCGCCGGGGTGGCCGGAATTCCCGGGGTGCCAAGGGCGGCCGGAGTGGCCGGGGTGCCCGGGGCGGCCGGGCAGGGTGAGGGCTGTCGCGGTGCACACCAGGGCCAGCACGACCGCCGTGACGAGAGCGGCGGCGAGGGGCGCGGGACGGCGTGGGCGCTCGGCCATGCGCGGTGTCTCCTCGGGAGAGTGGTCCGACGGGCCTGATTCCGACGAGGCCATGATGGAGCCACGGTCCGGCCGGCGCCCACCCCGCGACAGGCACGCCGCCCCCTCGGGGGTGGGGAACTCGCCACGCGCCCGGGGAGTAGGGCAGGTAGGAGTGAGGGGGACGGCAGTGGCCCCAGTGGTGCGAACGGGTGGAGCGAATGGATCGGACGAATGACGGCGGGGCGGAGCGTACGGCTGACGGGGTGTCCGGAGGCGCGCCGGGCGGGTCTTCCGGAGGCGCGTCCGGCGCGCCCGGCGTCCCCGGTGCGGCCCCCGGCGGGGCCTCCGGCGGGGCGCCCGGCGCGCCTGGCGCGGCTTCCGGCGGGGCGTGGCGCCCGGGGTTCCGGTTCAGCGCGGCGGACGAGGAGAAGCGCCGCGGCGTCCGGCGCATGAAGACGGTGGCCACCGGCCTGTTGTTGCTGGTGGCGGCGGTCTACGCGGTGGCGAAGTGGCAGCAGACGACCGGCGCCGGCGCCTGGGCCGGCTACGTGGCGGCGGCGGCCGAGGCGGGCATGGTCGGCGCGCTGGCCGACTGGTTCGCGGTGACGGCGCTGTTCAAGCGGCCCATGGGGCTGCCGATCCCGCACACGGCGATCATCCCGACGAAGAAGGACACGCTGGGCCGGAGCCTGGGCGACTTCGTCGGCGAGAACTTCCTCTCCGCCGAGGTCGTACGGCAGCGGCTGCGGGGGGTGGGCATCGGCGCCCGGCTGGGCGGCTGGCTCGCGGAGCCGGACAACGCGGACCGGGTCACGGCGGAGCTGTCCACGGCGCTGCGGGGCGCGCTGCGGGTGCTGCGGGACTCCGACGTCCAGGCGGTGGTGGGCGAGGCCATCACGCGCCGGGCGGACGCCCAGGAGATCGCGCCGGGGATAGGCCGAATGCTGGAGCGGGTGGTCGACGACGGCGGCCACCGCAGGATCGTGGACCTGGTGTGCGTACGGGCCTACGACTGGCTGGTGCTGCACGGCGACTCGGTGATGGAGGCGGTGGCGGGCGGCGCCCCGGGCTGGACCCCGCGCTTCGTGGACCGCAAGGTGGGCGAGCGGGTCTACCGGGAACTGCTGCGCTTCGTGGGCGAGATGCGGGACATGCCGGACCACCCGGCGCGCGGGGCGGTGGACCGCTTCCTGGCGGACTTCGCGGAGGACCTGCGCACGGACGCGGACACCCGGGCCCGGGTGGAGCGCCTGAAGTCGGAGCTGTTGGCGCGGGGCGAGGTCCAGGATCTGATCGCGTCGGCGTGGGGGGCGGTGCGCACGATGGTGGTCACGGCGGCGGAGGACGAGCGCAGCGAGCTGCGCCTGCGCACCCGCACGGGCCTGCTCTCGCTGGGAGCCCGCCTGGCCACGGACGACCGCCTGCGCGCCAAGGTCGACGGCTGGCTGGAGGACGCGGCGGTCCACGTCGTCACGACGTACCGCGACGAGATCACCCTCCTCATCACGGAAACGGTCGCGAGCTGGGACGCGGACCACACCTCCCGCAAGATCGAGGCCCACATCGGCCGCGACCTCCAGTTCATCCGCATCAACGGCACGGTGGTCGGAGCCCTGGCGGGCCTGGCGATCTACGGGGTGTCCCGAGCGCTGGGGGCGTAGGGGTGGGGGGCGGTGCCTAGACGGAGGCGCTCTCGACCCCGGCCGTTATCTGCTCAAAGCCCTTGCGCTTTTGCCAGATGACGGAGATCTGGGTCGCCGCGCAGAGGTCAAGGAGGTCCGGGCGTGGGCAACTCGGGACGAGGATGGCCAGATCCGGCTCGGGTGACAGATGGCGCCGGTAGTCGAGGAGCTGCCCTATGGCCATTCTGATCGCTTCCCTCGTCACCGTTCCCTTTGCCTCAACGAGAACGTTGTCCGTCACATTGAAGAGATCGGTGAAGAGGGGCTTGAGCTCCCCCGGCGGCAGGATCTTCTTGCGGACGACGCTGCACCCCTTGCCCGCCAAGTACGCTTCATAGGCCTTCACCAAGGCGGCTTCTCGCCGTTCCGCGGTGCGCGGCTCGGCGGAGGGATTGATGTACGTCTTCTCGGTATTGTTCTGCTCCAGCGGAACGTTCTGCACCCGAGGCGTGCCATGAGGGGTAGCCACCGGCAGCTTGGAACCCAGCCCCTCCGTCACGGCGACCGGCTTGAGCCGGAACATGATGACGCTGCGAATATCGCCATTACGGTCCGGCGCATCGGTCGTGTACCACGAGTCGGTCTCCGCCAAAGCGAATTCTCCGACGTAGGCGACCACGCCTTTGGCAACGACCTCGAAGAGGTGGAGGGGCCTGCCGTCGTCAGCGTGACGAAGGACGGAATTGTTGAACCCGGGCATTTTCTGATCGCCCTCCTGCCCGGCGCCGCAATAGTGAAAATGACCGTCCGCGCCCCATCCGTCGAAGTACCCATTGGGGTGCCCCTTTTTGGGGTCGGTGAACAACATGATGATGTGCGCAGAACGGGAGGGCGAGATTCCGCCCTGCTCGGTGCCCCCGTACAAGCCGTGCAACTCCGTGCGCTTGATCCGACCGCCAACCGCCAGGTCCATGGGTCCCCCTCCATGAGTGTCGCCGTAACGATGCCGTGAGATTAGCCGTACGCGCCACGGGCGGGGGCGTGAGGTGGTGGGGTGTGCGAAAGCCCGACGTGGGGGCGGGCAGGAGTAGGGTCGGCGGACGTGGGTCGATCATTGTCTCGGCGGCGGGCGCACCTCGCGTGGCTGCTCGTGCCGTATCTCCTCTTCCTCGGCGCCGTGCCCCTCGTCAACCGCGTGCGGCCGCTCGTTCTCGGGGTGCCGTTCCTGTTCGTGTGGCTGTTCCTCGCCACCGTGCTGACGCCCGTCGCCGTCGCGCTCGCCCGGCGCGGGGACCATCGCGACCGCCGCGACCGCCGCGCCGGCGCCGCGCGGGGAGGCCTTCGGTGAACGCCGTCGTCGCCACCTCCGTCTTCGGCGCGTTCATGGTCCTCACCGTCGCCCTGGGGCTGTTCGCCGTGCGCGGGCGTGGCGCCGGCGGCGGGCTCGCCGAGTGGTCCGTCGGCGGGCGGAGCCTCGGGTCCGTCTTCATCTGGGTGCTGATGGCCGGCGAGGGCTACACCAGCTTCAGCTACCTCGGCGCCGCCGGCTGGGGCTACAACTTCGGCGCCCCCGTGCTCTACGTCATCGCCTACATGTCCTGCGGCTACGCGGTCGGCTACCTCGTCGGCCCGCGGCTGTGGGCCTACGCCCGCCGGCACGGCCTCGTCGGCATCACGGACATGGTCGCCCACCGCTACGACAGCCGCTGGCTCGGCGCCGCCGTCGCCGTCCTCGCCACCGTGTTCCTGCTGCCCTACATCCAGCTGCAGATCACCGGCATGGGGGTCGTCGTCTCCACGATCTCCTACGGCGCCATCAGCCTCCACTGGGCCTACTTCATCGCCTTCGCCGTCACCACCGGCTTCGTCGTGGTGAGCGGCCTGCGCGGCAGCGCCTGGGTGTCCGTGCTCAAGGACATCCTGGTCATCGCCACCCTCGGATTCCTCGCCGTGTACGTGCCGGTGCACTACTTCGGCGGCTACGGCGAGCTCTTCGACCGCCTCGTGGACCAGAAGCAGGCCTGGCTGACCTTCCCCGGGCACGGGCCCGGGCAGCTCGGCGAGAGCTGGTTCATCAGCACCTCCCTGCTCAACTCCCTGACGGTCGTCATCTTCCCGACCACCGTCGCCGGCTATCTCGGCGCCCGGAACGCCGAGGCGCTGCGCCGCAACGCCGTCTGGCTGCCCTGCTACAACGTGCTGCTGTTCGTGCCGATGCTGCTCGGCCTGGCGGCGCTGTTCGTCGTGCCGGGGCTGGCCGGCGCCGACTCCAACCTCGCCCTGTTCAAGCTGGTCGTGGACTCCCTGCCGGCCTGGGCCGTCGGCGTGATCGGCGTGGCCGCGGCCCTCTCCTCGATCGTGCCCATGGCCGTGTTCATGCTGGTCATCGGCACGATGTGGGGCCGCAGCGTGCTCTCCCTCGCCCCGCGGCTCGGCGCCCACCAGGGCCGGCAGAAGCTCGCCTCCCAGGTCGTGGTCGTGATCGCCGGGACGCTGGCGCTGGTGATGACCTACACCGCGCCCAACACCCTGGTCCGGCTGTCGCTGATCAGTTACGAGGGCATGGCGCAGCTCGTCCCCATGCTCCTGCTGGGGCTGGTGTGGCGGCGGTTGACGCTGCTGGGCGCCGTCGGCGGGCTCGTGGCCGGCGTCGCGGTGGTGTGCGCGCTGGTGTTCACGGAGCACGACCCGGTGTGGGGCCTCAACGCCGGCCTCGTGGCGCTCGCCGTGAACCTGCTGGTGGCGCTGGCGCTCACCTACGCGGTGCCCCGGCGCCCGGACCCCCGCGCGGACGAGGACGTGCTCGCGCTGGACGAGGGCTTCCCCGACGTGGACGGCCCCCTCGACGACCGCGAGCCGTCCCGGGCCGGCGTCCGTTGACAGGCGTCGACCGACAGCCGACGACAGTTGAGAAGCGGCCCGGGGTAACCTGAGGGCGACCGGGCCCGCCGCGAAAGCGACGGCCCACCACGGAGAGACCACCGCGGAGAGACGGAGAGGAGGAGCACGTGACCCGCCGACTCGACGTCTTCCGCATGACGCTGGGCACCCTCCTCGTCCTCCTCGCCGGACTGCTGCTGACCGGCAGCGGGCTGCTCATGACCAGCGGCGGGCTGGCGACCGCCGTCGCCGTGGCCGGCACCGTCGCCGTCGCGGCCGCGCTGCTCACCTGCGCCCTCATCGCCTCGTGCGCCGCCGGCCCACTGCCGCCGACGCGCATCCGCACCGCGATCCGCGACCGCGAGCGCCGTACGGCCTTCCTCGCCCAGCGCGATCCGGACGCCTCCGGCCGCCCCCGTCCCCGAGCGCCGGGCCGCCTCGTCCCGACGGCCGCGTAGGCGCACCTTCCGCGCACCTCCCGCACATCTCGTACCGCCACCCCACGTCGTACGGTCGCACCACCTCGTACGGCCACACCACGTCGTACGGCCGCACCCACCTCGTACGACACCGCTCCCCGCCGTGCCCCGTCCCGGGGCCGGAAGCGGGGGCCACGGGCGGTGGACCGGGACGGACAGCGCCCTCGCGGCTCGTCATGCCGACGTATCGACATCCGGCTCGACGAGACCCACGGAGGGCTCACCCTTGTCCGTTTTCGCAGACCTCGTTTCCCAGTTCGCCCAGGCGCTGGCGCCCCTGTTCCACTCGTTCGCCATGGCCGCCGCGATCGTGGCCGTCACGATGGCCGTGCGGCTGGCGCTGCACCCGCTCACCCGCGCGGCGGCGCGCGGCGAGAAGGCCCGCACCCGGCTCGCGCCCCGCGTGGCGGAGTTGCGCCGCCGGCACGGCGACGACCCCGAGCGGCTGCGCAAGGCCATGGCCGAGCTCTACGCGAAGGAGAACACCTCACCGCTCGCCGGCTGCCTGCCCATGCTGGTGCAACTGCCGGTGTTCTTCCTGATGTACCACCTGTTCTCGTCGACGAGCGTGGGCGGCGAGCCCAATGAGCTGCTGGGCCACACGCTGTTCGCCGCGCCGCTCGGCGACCGGTGGACCGACGCGCTCGCGCACGGTGGCGTGTTCGGCGCGCGGGGAGTGGTGTACCTGGGGCTGTTCGCGGTGATCGCGGCGGTGGCCACCTGGACGTACGTGCGGTCGCGGCGCACCATCGCCGCCGCCGCGGCGGCCGCCACCTCCCCGCAGGAGGCCGTCCCCGGCATGGCGGGGCTGATGAAGGTGATGCCCCTGCTGTCCTTCGGGACGCTGATCACCGCGGCCGTGGTCCCGCTCGCGGCCGCGCTGTACCTGGTGACCAGTACGACGTGGACGGCCGTGGAGCGGGCCTGGCTGCACCGCGAGCGCCCGGAGGAGAAGAGCGCGGCGGCCGTCCCGGCGTAACCGGCCCCCGCGTACCGGCAGCCACCGGCGTAACCGGCCCCCGCGTACCGGCCCGTACGCGCGTAACGGGCCCCCGCGTACGCACGCGGCCCACCGTCCGCTCCGTGAACGCGCCCTTGCGGAGCGCCGCCCCGGCCTGGAGGATCGACCGACCTCCGATGGCCGTCCCCCATCGGCCGGCCCGGCCACCCCGGCCGGGCCGACCTCGCGACCAGGGGAGAGCGACCATGAAGCTGATGCGTATCGGTCCGGTGGGAGCGGAGCGCCCGGCGCTGCTCGACGCGTCGGGCACGCCGCGGGACCTCACCGGCGTGGTGCCGGACATCGACGGAGCGCTCCTCGCGGACGCGGCGGCCCTGGAGCGGATACGGGCCGCCGCGGCCTCCGGCGAGCTGCCCGCGCTCCCCGCCGGGCGGCGCCGGCGCGTCGGGCCGCCCCTGCGGGGCATCGGGAAGATCGTGTGCGTGGGGCTCAACTACCACGACCACGCGCGGGAGACGGGCGCCGCCGTCCCGGCCGAGCCGATCCTCTTCCTCAAGGCACCGGACACCGTGGTCGGCCCCGACGACCCGGTGCTGGTGCCGCGCGGCGCGGAGAAGACCGACTGGGAGGTCGAGCTCGCCGTCGTCATCGGGCGCACGGCCCGCTATCTGCGGACGGCCGAGGAGGCGCTGGACCATGTGGCCGGCTACGCGGTCTCGCACGACGTCTCCGAGCGCGCCTTCCAGCTGGAGCGCGGCGGCCAGTGGGACAAGGGCAAGAACTGCGAGACGTTCAACCCGCTGGGCCCCTGGCTGGTGACCGCCGACGAGGTGCCGGACCCGCAGGCGCTGCGGCTGCGGCTGTCGGTCAACGGCGTGGTGCGGCAGGACGGCACGACGGCCGACCAGATCTTCCCGGTGGCCGAGGTGGTGCGCTACATCAGCCGGTTCATGACCCTCCACCCCGGCGATGTGATCAACACGGGTACGCCGGCGGGCGTGGCGATGGGCCGGCCGGACCCGAAGCCGTATCTGCGGCCCGGTGACGTGGTGGAGCTGGAGGTGGAGGGGCTGGGCCGACAGCGCCAGGAGTTCACGGCGGCGTAGGCCGACGGGCCGTACGGCTTCGGCCCGTACGGCACCGGCGTACGGCTTCGGCCCGTACGGCTTCGGCTCGTACGGCTCGGCCCGTACGGCTCCCCGCTCGTACGGCACGGCTCGTACGAAACACCGGCCCCCGTACGGCGCCGGCCTCACACCGTCAGGAACCGGTCCAGCGCCTCGACGACCAGCGCGTGGTCCTCCGCCTGCGGCAGCCCGGAGACGGTGACCGCGCCGATCACACCGGCCCCCTCCACCCGCAGGGGGAACGACCCGCCGTGCGCGGCGTAGTGGTCCAAGTCCAGCCGGGAGGACGCCTCGAAGGTGGTGCCCTTGGCCCTGAACCGGTTGCCGACGAGATAGGAGCTCTCGCCGTACCGCTCCACGACGCGCCGCTTGCGGTCGATCCACGCGTCGTTGTCGGCCGAACTGCCGGGCAGGGCGCAGTGGAAGAGCTGCTGCCGGCCCCGCCGGATGTCCACGGCGACCGGCGCCTCGCGCAGCCGGGCGAGCTCCACCAGCAGGGAGCCCAGGTGCCAGGCGTCCTCGTGCGTGAAGCCGCGCAGCACCAGGCGCTGCTCCTGGGCCTCCAGTTCGGGGATGAGCGCGGCCGCCACCTCGGCGGGGTCGGGCGGGATCAGCGGCTGGGGTGCTCCGGTGCCCGGGGGCCGGCCCGGCGCGGCGGCGTCGACGGGGAAGCGGTCCCCGCCGGGGCCCTTGCCGGAACCGCCACCGGGGCCCCCGCCGGGGCCCGCGCCGGGCAGGCCGGCGGTGCCCTCCGGAACGCCTTGCAGGCCGCGTCCGCCCTCGCCCTCGCGGCCGTGCCCGCGCGCGGCGTCGCGCGCCCCCACGGCCTCATGCCCGCGCCCTTCACGCATCTCGCGCCCCTCGTGACCGCCCCCGCTGACCC
>NZ_JBPQTV010000193.1:0-12103 GCF_051386515.1 Streptomyces sp. URMC 123
TCGGCCGGCGCGGGTGGGGCGCTTGGCGCGCGGGCCATGGGTGCCCGGGACGGGCAGGCCCCCGCGTCCGGCGGAGCGCGGGCTGCGGAGGCGTACGGGCCCGGCGGCCCCCTCGCCGGTGCGGCCGGGCCCTCCGGCCCCGGAGGGGCGCTTTCCGGGCCTGCATCCGACGCTCGGGCGCCCGGGCCTGAGTCGCTTGCCCCGCGGGCGGAGGCCGTACAGGCGCGGGGCGGGCGCACCTGCGCCGGTCCCGCCGGGTGGCGGGGGATTTCGGGCACGCAGCGGGACGAGGGGGAGTGGCCTCCGCTCGTCGGGCCGCGGCCCGGGGAGGGCGCGGCCGCCGGGCGGTACCGGTCCGCGGAGTCGGCGGGGCACCGGCCCCGGGGGCCGGTCGGGCTGCTCGCCGCCGAGCGGGCCCGGCAGGCGCGGATCGTCGTCGTCGGCCCCGTCACCGAGCGCTGGGCGCCCGAACAGGCCGGGCCCGTGCACGAGAACTGGCAGCTCGCCCCGCCCGTGGGGCCCGCCACCGACCTGTGGGCGCTCGGGGCGCTGCTCTTCCGCTCCGTGCAGGGGCACGCGCCGTACCCCGAGGAGAGCGCCGCCGAGCTGGTCGAGCTGGTGTGCTCGGAGGCCCCCGCGTACGCCGAGGAGTGCGGCGCGCTGCGCCCCGTCGTGGAGTCGCTGCTGCGCCAGGACCCCGCCGAGCGGCCGGACTTCGAGGAGCTGCGCGGCTGGCTGCGGTCGCTGATCCGGTCCGCGCCGGAGCCGGAGCTGGGCAGCCGCACGGTGACCGTGCCGTCGTTCGACCCGGGCGCGCCCGGTGACCACCACCGGCTGCCGGTGGTGCGCCGCCGGGGCGAGCTCGTCCGCAGACGCCGGGCCGGCGCGCCGGTCGCGCACGGCCGGCACAAGCGCGCCCGGAAGCGGCGCGGGGACGCCCGCCGCGGCGGTCCGCGCGCCCTGGGCCGGCTGCTGCTGGGGCTGGTCCTGGTCGGGATGATCGTCGCGATCGCCTCCGCGATGGCGTTCCTCCCCCGGGCGGGGGAGAACCGCGACGCGGCCGGAACGAGCGGCAAGAGCGCTTCCGGCAGCGCCGGCAGCGTCGGCACGGCCCCGACGGGCGCGCCGGCCGACCCCACGGCCGCCCCGGACGGCCGCACCCCGGACGCCCCCGCTTCGGCGGACCGGCAGCCGCAGCGCACGGAGACCGCGGGGCTCGCCGAGGGCTACGAGATCCGCAAGGACCCCGAGGGCTTCCGGCTCGCCGTGCCCAAGGGCTGGGAGCGGCGCGCCACGAACGCCCGGAGCCAGGTCCGTTACGTCGGCGGCGACTTCGAGCTGGTCGTGGTGCCCGGCCGGGACGCGGTCCAGTCCTTCGGCGCCGACCCGATGGCCTATCAGCAGGACAAGGAGGAGGAGCTGGCGCCGTTCCGCCAGTCGCAGTGGTCGGCGGCGTCCGGACTGCGCAGGATCGACATCGGCCGGACGGCGATGGCGGAGGGGACGTTCTCCTGGAAGGACGGCAGTGGCCGCCAGGTGCGGGCGCGCAACCTCGCGATGATCGTGGACGGCCGCTACCACGTGGTGCTGGTCATCGGCCCGGACGGCCGGCAGGAGGAGCTCGACCGCCACTTCGGGCAGGCGACGGCCACGTACCGCACGGGCGGCGGCTGACCGGACACCCCGCGAGGCGTCCCACGCCGTACGGGCCCGCGGGACGCCCCCGCGCCGTACGGACCCGCGGCCGCACCGCCGCGTACGGGTGCCTCCGCCCGCCCCCGTACGGCCCCCTCGCCGCCCCTTCGTCGCCCCCCGCGCCGTCACATGCCCGCAGCACGCGCCACGACCGGCGTGCTCGCGGCGGAATCAACCGCTCCCAGGTGCGGAATGATGACAGCATGGCGAGCGATCGGGGTTCCGCCGTTCCGCCGGATTCGGCCGACGGCCGTCTGATCGCCGGACGTTACCGGCTGGGCGCCCGGCTGGGCCGGGGCGGCATGGGTACCGTCTGGCGTGCCAGGGACGAACTGCTGGGCCGCGAGGTGGCCGTCAAGGAGCTGCACTTCGACGACGGGCTGCCGGAGCGGGACATCCGGCTGCGCCGGGAGCGGACGCTGCGCGAGGCCCGCACCGTCGCCCAGCTCAAGCACCCGCATGTGATCGTGCTCCACGACGTGGTGGAACAGGACGGCCGCCCCTGGCTGGTGATGGAGCTCGTGGACGGCCGCTCCCTGGCCGACCGCGTCTCCGCGGAGGGCCCGGTCGGCCCGCGCGAGGCGGCCCGGATCGGGGTGGCGCTGCTCTCCGCGCTGCGCACCGCGCACGCCTGCGGGGTGCTGCACCGGGACGTCAAACCCGCCAACGTCCTGGTGGAGTCGGCCACCGGCCGCGTCGTGCTCACCGACTTCGGGATCGCGCAGGTCTCCGGCGGCACCACCATCACCGAGACCGGCTCCTTCATGGGCTCGCCCGAGTACACCGCGCCCGAGCGGATGTCCGGCGCCCGGACCGGCCCGGAGTCGGACCTGTGGTCGCTGGGCGTGCTGCTGTGCGCCGTGCTCAGCGGCGCGTCCCCGTTCCACCGGGACTCGCTGGGCGGGGTGCTGCACGCCGTGGTGCACGACGAGATCAGGCCGCCGGAGGCGGCCCGGCCGCTGCTGCCCGTGGTGCGCGGGCTGTTGGAGCGCGACCCGGACCTGCGGCTGGACGCGCTGGAGGCGGAGCGGATGCTCCGGACGTATCTGACCACCGGCCGCACGCCCGCCGCGCGGACCGGCCGGGGGCCGGGGCGCCCGCGCTCGCTGCCGTGCCAACTGCCGCTGCCCCTGCCGTATCCGGCGGCGGACCCGCTGACGGACCCGCCGGAGGACCTGCCGGAGGACCTGCCGCGCACGGCGCGGGCCGGTCGGCGGGCGCCGTGTCCCGGGGACATGGCCGCCCTGGCCGCCGCGGCCGCCGGCGGGCTCCCGCCCGTGGACGCCGTGCCTCCGGGCCGCGCCGGCCGCCGCCGCGGCCTGTGGGGCCACAGCCGGCGCCACGGTCACGGCGACGGCGGGCGCCGGTGCCACGGCGGCCGCGAGGGCCGGGGCGGTCGGCGTCACGGCGGCTGGGGCCTCGCCTGCTGGCACGTCGCCTGCTGGGGCCGGGGCGGTTGGGGACCCGGCGGCCGGGAGCGGGCCGGGCCGCGCGCGCCGGGCGACCCGGCCGGGGGCGCCCGCGCCCGGCGGGCCTTCGCCGTGGCCCTGCTGGTGGCCTCCGTCGGCGCGGCGGGCGCCGGCGCGGTGGCGCTCGTGCTCCACGGCGACGGCCACGGCAGCACGGCCGGCGCCCCGCCCGGCGCGGGCGGCCGCCCCTCGGCCGCGCCCCGGCTGCCCGAGGGCCCCACGGGGAGCGCCGTGCCGACGGCCCCCGCGGGCTATCGCACGGTGACCGACCCGGCGGGCTTCGTCGTGGCCGTGCCCCAGGACTTCACCCGCTCCTTCGAGCCGCCGCGGGTCTTCTACCTCTCCCCGGACGAGAACATCCGCCTCGGCGTCCACATCCGCGACCAGGAGCGCGGCGGCCCGGCGGCCGCCATGCGCGCCGCCGACGAGGACGGGCCCGCCGACTACGAGGGCTACCGCGACGGCGTGGTCTCCGCCACCACGTACAAGGGGCGGCCGGCGGCGGTCTGGGAGTTCACCTGGGACGGCTGGACGCCGGACGACGCCCCCCGCCACACGATCGACGTGGCCTGGGACGAGGCGGGCCGGATGTACGACGTGTGGGTGTCGGCGCCGCTGGCGGACCGGGCCCAGGCGCGGCGGTACTTCGACACGGCGCTGGCCACGTTCGTCCGTACCCGGCCCGAGTCATGAGGCCGCCGCCCCCGGCCCGTCGCGCCGCGCCCGTAACGGCCCGCGCCGAACTCGCGACGGCCCGCGCCGCACCGGTAACGACCCCGGCCACCCCCGTAACGGCCTGCGCCGCACCCGTAACCCAGCCCTCCCCGCGACGAGTTGTTACCGATGGGTACCCAACCGCCGTGCACCGCAATACGCTCACCCGCATGACGGACACGCAGGCCACCCACTCCAGCCTCGCCGCGGGCAACCCGGTCTTCCACGCCCCCGCCGGCACCCGCACCGCCGCCGATGTGGTCACCCCCGAGCTGGTGCGCCGGCTCACCCGGGACGTGGTCGGCTCGGGGGCCACCGCGAGCCGCGCCCCCGCCACCGGTGAGAAGCTCGCGGACCTGCCGGAGACCACCCCCGCCGAGGTGACCGCAGCCTTCGAGCGGGCCCGCGCCGCCCAGCGCGCCTGGGCCGCCCTGCCCGCGCGCCGGCGCGCCGCCGTCCTGCTGCGCTTCCACGACCTGCTGCTCGACCGCCAGGCCGAGGTGCTCGACCTGGTGCAGCTGGAGACCGGCAAGGCCCGGCTGCACGCGTACGAGGAGGTCATGGCCGTCGCCCTGGCCGCCCGCCACTACGGCCGCACCGCGCCGTCCCGGCTGCGGCCCCGGCATCACACCGGCGCCCTGCCCCTGCTGACGAAGGTCACCGAGCTGCGCCGGCCGCGCGGCGTCGTCGGCCAGATAGCCCCCTGGAACTACCCGTTGGAGCTGTCCGTCGGCGACGCGCTGCCCGCGTTCGCGGCGGGCAACGCCGTGGTGATGAAGCCGGACACGCAGACCGCCCTGACCGCCCTGTGGGCCCGCGAGCTGCTGATCGAGGCGGGGCTGCCGCCGGGCGTCTGGCAGGTCGTCATCGGTGACGGCCCGGTCGTGGGCCCGGCCCTCGTCCGGCACGCCGACTACGTGTCGTTCACCGGCTCCACCCGCACCGGGCGCGAGGTGGCGCAGGGCGCCGCAGCCCGGCTCGTCGGCTGCTCCCTCGAACTCGGCGGCAAGAACGCCATGCTGGTGCTGGACGACGCCGACGTGGACAAGGCCGCGGCCGGCGCGGTGCGCGGCTGCTTCTCCTCCGCCGGCCAGCTGTGCGTCTCCATCGAGCGGCTGTACGTCCACGCCTCCGTCGCCGACGCGTTCCTGGAGCGGTTCGCCGCCCGCACCCGGGCGATGCGGCTCGGGAGCGCCCTCGCCTACGGCGCCGACATGGGCTCCCTCGTCTCGGAGCGCCAGCTGGAGACGGTCCGCCGCCATGTGGAGGAGGCCGTCGCCAAGGGCGCCACCGTGGTCACCGGCGGCCGGCCCCGCCCGGACGTGGGCCCGCTGTTCCACGAGCCGACGATCCTGGAGGGCGTCGAGCCCCCCATGGCCGTCTGCGCCGAGGAGACCTTCGGCCCCGTCGTCTCCGTCCACCGGTTCACCGACGAGGACGAGGCCGTGGCGCGCGCCAACGCCACCGCGTACGGGCTCAACGCCAGCGTCTGGACCCGGGACGGCCGCCGGGGTCGCGCCCTGGCCGCCCGGCTGAACACCGGCACGGTCAACGTCAACGAGGCGTACGGCGCCGCCTACGGCAGCGTGAAGGCGCCGATGGGCGGCATGGGCGACTCGGGGCTGGGCCGGCGGCACGGCTCGGAGGGCCTGCTGAAGTTCACCGAGGCACAGACCGTGGCCCAGCAGCGGCTGCTGCCCCTGGCGCCCTCGCTGGGCATGGACGACGAGGCGTACGCGGCGCTCATGACCCGCGGACTGCGCCTGCTCAGATCCATCCGGCTGAGCTGAGGGCCGCCCGGGGCTCCCCCCCCCGCGACACCCCGCGCCGCACCCCGCCGTACGACCGCGACCGACGGAGGCACGAGTGGCACAGCACGACCGCGCGCACGACTACGACGTGATCGTCGTCGGCTCGGGATTCGGCGGGTCGGTGGCCGCGCTCCGGCTGACGGAGAAGGGCTATCGGGTCGGCGTCCTGGAGGCCGGCCGCCGGTTCACCCCGGAGACCCTCCCCAGGACCTCCTGGCAGCTGCGCGACTACCTCTGGGCCCCGGCCCTCGGCCTCTACGGCGTCCAGCGCGTCCATCTGCTGGGCAAGGTGCTGGTGCTGGCCGGCGCCGGGGTCGGCGGCGGCTCCCTCAACTACGCCAACACCCTCTACGTGCCGCCCGCGGCGTTCTTCGAGGACCGGCAGTGGGGGAGCATCACCGACTGGGCCGAGGAGCTGCGCCCGTACTACGACCAGGCCCGGCGGATGCTCGGGGTGCGGCTCAACCCCACCCTCACGCCCTCCGACGTCCATCTGCGGGCCGCCGCCGAGCGCATGGGCGTCGGCGACACCTTCCACCACGCGCCCGTCGGGGTGTTCTTCGGCGACGGCGAGGACGCGGACGGCGCGGTCACGGCCCGGCCGGGGGAGGAGGTGCCCGACCCGTACTTCGGCGGCGCGGGGCCGGCCCGGCGCGCCTGCACCGAGTGCGGCGCGTGCATGACCGGCTGCCGGCACGGCGGCAAGAACGCGCTCACCGAGAACTATCTGTACCTCGCCGAGCGGGCCGGCGCCGTCGTCCACCCGATGACCACGGTCGTGGCCGTCACCGAGGACCCGGCCGGCGGCTTCCGGGTTGCCACCGTCCCCACGGACCGCCGGCGCCGGGGTGCCCGGCGCGTCCTCACCGCCGGCCAGGTCGTGCTCGCCGCCGGCACCTACGGCACCCAGACCCTGCTGCACACCATGCGCGACCGGGGGCTGCTGCCCCGGATCTCCGAGCGGCTCGGCGAGCTCACCCGCACCAACTCCGAGGCGATCGTCGGCGCCCAGACCACCGATCGCCGCTACCGCCGCCGGCACGGCACGGCCCCCGACTTCACCCGGGGCGTGGCGATCACCTCGTCCGTCCACCCGAACGAGCACACCCACATCGAGCCGGTCCGCTACGGCAAGGGCTCCAACGCGATGGGCGCGCTCTCCCTGCTCCAGTTCCCGCACGGCACCGGCCTCCCACGGGCCCTGGCCTTCGCGGCGACCTGTCTGCGCCATCCCGTGCTGCTGGCCCGCTCGCTCTCCTTCCACCGCTGGTCGGAGCGGACCATCATCGGCCTGGTGATGCAGTCCCTGGACAACTCGCTGACGACCTACCGCCGGCCGCGCGGGCCGGGCAAGGGCCTGCTCACCGCCCGACAGGGCCACGGCGCGCCCAACCCCGACCACATACCGGAGGGCGCCGAGGCGGCCCGGCTGATCGCCGAGGAGATCAACGGCTTCGCCGGCACCAATGTGGGGGAGCTCCTGGGCACCCCGCTCACCGCGCACTTCCTGGGTGGCTGCCCCATCGGCGCGGACGCCGGGCGCGGGGTGCTCGACCCGTACCACCGGCTGTACGGGCACCCCGGCATCCATGTGGTGGACGGCTCGGCGGTCTCCGCGAACCTCGGGGTCAACCCCTCGCTGACGATCACGGCCCAGGCGGAGCGGGCCATGGCCCTCTGGCCGAACAAGGGCGAGCCGGACCCGCGGCCGGCGCAGGGCGCGCCCTATGTGCGGCTGCCCGCGGTGGCCCCGGCGTCCCCCGCCGTCCCGGCGGGCGCGTTCGGGGAGCTGCGCCTCCCGGTCGTCCTGCCGATTCCC
This sequence comes from Streptomyces sp. URMC 123, assembly GCF_051386515.1. Classification (NCBI taxonomy): domain Bacteria; kingdom Bacillati; phylum Actinomycetota; class Actinomycetes; order Kitasatosporales; family Streptomycetaceae; genus Streptomyces; species Streptomyces sp. URMC 123. Next base: position 7,509 of record NZ_JBPQTV010000193.1, read on the forward strand.
GTGGTCCCGCCCCGAAAGCCGCGGGGGCCCCAGGGGCCGCAGAGGCCCCAGGACTCCCGGGAAGACGCGTAGCGCCGTACGGGACCCCCGTCCTCGTACGGCGCCACACCGTTACCCGGCCGGTCAGGCTCGGGTGGCCTGCCGGCGCCGGACGGCGAACAGCGTTCCGGCACCCGCGAGCAGCGCGACGCCGCCCACCGTGGCGATCACCGGCACCGCCGAGGAGGACCCGGTCTCGGCCAGCGTCCCCTCCAGCTTGATCTCCTTGTCACCGGCCGGCTTGGCCGGCAGCGGCTTGCGCCCGCCCTGCGGCTTGGCGTCCGTGATCCGGCCCGGCTTCGCACCGGCGGCGAGGACCTCGAACTCGTAGACCTCGTGGGCGCCGGCGAGGACGCAGTCGCCCTTGTCGTTGGCGTACAGGCCGAAGGTGACGGCGATGCCGCGGCCCGCCGGGGCGGAGGCGGAGACGCTCAGCCGCAGGTCGAGCGTGAAGGTCTCGTGCGGGCGGACGCCCCAGTAGCCGACGTAGCCGGCGGACTCGTCGTTCTCGTCGAGGGAGACGTTCTCCCAGCGCCCGGTGGCCGGGTCCTTGTACTGGAGGGTCACCTGGTCGGTGCGCGGGCCCCACTCCTCGTCGTCGAAGTGCTCGTCGCCGAAGGTGGCGGCGAAGACCCCGAGGTCGACGCGGCGGTAGGTGGCGTCGGAGGTGTTCTCGACGGTGAGCTTGAGGGCGTGCGGACCGCTGCCGGCGGCGATCTTCGAGGGCAGCCCGGTGAGCCGGGTGGTCAGCTTCTCGTCGAACTCCGGCTCGTTCTCCTCGTTGCACTCCACCGGCTGCTTCGACGGCCGCGCGGACGGCGAGGCCGAGGCGGCGGCGCCGGCCGAGGGGGTGGCGGACGGCGTGCCGGAGGGCTTCGCGGAGGCGGGGGCGGAGGCGGAGGCCCCGGCGCCGGCCGCGGGCTTCCCGGAGGGCTTGCCGGCCGGCTTCGCCGCGTCCTGGCCCGCCGTCCCCGGCTTCCCGGCACCGGCGGAGGGCGCCACGGAGGCGGTGGCGGTGGCGGTCGCGGTGGGGGCCGTCGCCGCGGGGGCGGACGAGGGCGTCGTGCCGCCGGTCGCGTGGGCGGCGGGCGCCACCATCAGGGCGGCGGGGACGACGGCGGCCGTTGCGGCGGCCGCCGCCAGGGCACGGCGGAGCTTCATGAGACCTCTTTGGCCTGGAAAAAAGAAATGGGGACGGCCGCGTGAACACGCGTGGGGCGCGGCTGGTGGCGAGATCGTAAAGGCGGGGTAAGGCGTGCCGCAGTGTCGATCAAGCCAGCGCGGTGGTCGCTTTCCGGCCGGTCGCGTGGGCAAATCCGGATCAAGTCGCGCAGTTGCGCGGGGGAGGGCGGCGTTTCCTGTGATCCATATCACCGGCGCCGGCGGTACGGAAGCGGCCGGCCCCGGGGTGTCCCCGGGACCGGCCGTCCCTGATGAGTGACCGGGCTGCTGTCCCCTGCCGACCGGTCACGGCACTGGAGCGAGGTCCCACGACGCGCGCTGCCCGAGGTCCCCTCGGCCCGCGCGTCACACGCTCCAGTGGTCCCGCCCCGTCGCTGCTGGGCGCCCGAGTGATCGAGGGCGGGGGCCACGCGTGGTGGAGATCGACCGCCCCTGGCTGGCACGGACACCGGTACCAACGAAGGGCCCGTACGGCGGTCACGCGCCGGACGGGTGATCGGGTACGCGCGCCCCGCCGTGCCCTCCGGGGCGCTCCCGGGGGCGGGAGCGATGCGCCCGGGCGCCGGGTCGGATGGAACGCGGAGGGCGCACGGGGCGCCCGGCCCCCGCGGGCGGCTCAGACCCGGCCGCGGCACAGCTCCAGCAGCGTCATGGCGAGCGCCGTGCCGGGCCTGCCGAGCGCCTCCCGGTACTGGGAGAGGATCTCCATCTCCCGGGAGAGGCTCACCCGGGGGCCGCCGGAGCCCATGCGGGCCCGCTGGATGTCCTCGGAGACGGCCATCCGCTCCCGCACCAGGTCGATGATCCGCCCGTCCAGGTCGTCGACGACCCGCCGCGCGGACGCGATGCGGGCGGCGGCGTCGGGGGTACGGGCGCCGGTGTCGGGCCCGCTGCTGATGCCGGGGCCCGAGGCGGTGTCGGTGCCGGTCGTGGTCGTGGTGCCGGCCGTGGTGCCGGTCGTGGTCGCGGTGCTCATGTCCATGTCTCCTCGGTGCCGAGGCCCCGGGCGGTCACGGCCCGGAAAAGACAGCGCGCCCCGGGCCTGAGATGGCCCGGGGCGCCTGGGAAGTCGCGTGCGAAGGGTTCAAGCAGCACGACCATGGCAGCCGGACGGGCCGGTGCCATAGGTAAAGACGAAGGTCGTGTGCTGACGCATGGCGCCAGTATGACCCGGACCCGGCGGCGGGGCCAGCGAGGCCCGCGGGCCGCCCGCATCGTGAGACGAGAGGAGTCCCCGGACGCCCCCGGTAGAATTGAGGTCCCACACCCCCTTTTCACCGCCGGAAGGCCGCCGAAGTGCCATCAGCGTCCCCAGCAGCCGCCTCTGACAACACCCCGGACGTCGTCCTCGTTGTCGACTTCGGCGCGCAGTACGCCCAGCTCATCGCCCGCCGTGTCCGTGAGGCCCGGGTCTACAGCGAGATCGTCCCGCACTCCATGCCGGTGTCCGAGATGCTGGCCAGGAACCCCCGGGCGATCATCCTCTCCGGCGGTCCCTCGTCGGTCTACGCCGAGGACGCGCCCAAGCTCGACCGCGCCCTGTTCGAGGCCGGAGTCCCGGTCTTCGGCATGTGCTACGGCTTCCAGCTCATGGCCACCACCCTCGGCGGCACCGTCGACAACACCGGTGCCCGCGAGTACGGCCGCACCCCGCTGCACGTGACCAAGTCGGGCTCCACGCTGTTCGAGGGCACCCCCGCCGAGCAGTCGGTGTGGATGTCGCACGGCGACGCCTGCTCCGCCGCCCCCGAGGGCTTCACCGTCACCGCCTCCACCGACGTGGTGCCGGTCGCGGCCTTCGAGAACGACGAGAAGAAGCTCTACGGCGTGCAGTACCACCCCGAGGTGATGCACTCCACGCACGGCCAGCTGGTCCTGGAGCACTTCCTCTACCGCGGCGCCGGCATCGAGCCGACCTGGACCACGACCAATGTGGTCGAGGAGCAGATCGAGGCCATCCGCCGGCAGGTCGGCACCAAGCGCGCCATCTGCGGGCTCTCCGGCGGCGTGGACTCCGCCGTCGCGGCCGCGCTGGTGCAGAAGGCCATCGGCGACCAGCTGACCTGCGTCTACGTCGACCACGGCCTGATGCGCAAGGGCGAGACCGAGCAGGTCGAGAAGGACTTCGTCGCGGCGACCGGCGTCCAGCTCAAGGTCGTGGACGCGCAGGACCGCTTCCTCTCCGCGCTCGCCGGGGTCTCCGACCCCGAGGAGAAGCGGAAGATCATCGGCCGGGAGTTCATCCGGGTCTTCGAGCAGGCGCAGGCCGAGATCATCGCCGAGGCCGGCGAGAGCGGCGAGCCCGTCGAGTTCCTCGTCCAGGGCACCCTCTACCCCGATGTCGTCGAGTCCGGCGGCGGCGCCGGCACCGCCAACATCAAGTCCCACCACAACGTGGGCGGCCTCCCCGAGGACCTCGAGTTCAAGCTCATCGAGCCGCTGCGCAAGCTGTTCAAGGACGAGGTCCGGATGGTCGGCCAGGAGCTGGGCCTGCCCGAGGAGATCGTCCAGCGCCAGCCCTTCCCCGGCCCCGGCCTGGGCATCCGCATCGTCGGCGAGGTCACCAAGGCCCGCCTGGACCTGCTGCGCGAGGCCGACGCCATCGCCCGCGAGGAGCTGACCGCGGCCGGTCTCGACCGCGAGATCTGGCAGTGCCCCGTGGTGCTGCTCGCCGACGTCCGCTCCGTCGGCGTCCAGGGCGACGGCCGCACCTACGGCCACCCCGTGGTGCTGCGCCCGGTGTCCTCCGAGGACGCGATGACCGCCGACTGGTCGCGCCTGCCCTACGACGTGCTGGCCCGCATCTCCACCCGGATCACCAACGAGGTGGACGAGGTCAACCGCGTGGTGCTCGATGTGACCAGCAAGCCGCCGGGCACCATCGAGTGGGAGTAGTGCCCCCTGCGGGGAGCGGCCGCCGGCGCCGCTCTCCGTGCGGCACCGCTCGCCCCTGAGCGACAGCGCGCCGCCCGTTCCCGCACCCCGCGGGACGGGCGCCGCGGTCGTGTCGGGGCCCCGCGTCCATCCGCGGCGCGGCCGTGCCCGAGGACCCGTGCCGACCCGCGGCGCGGCCGTGTCCGAGGGCCCCCGTGCGTCCGCGGCGTGGCCGTGCCCCAGGGTCCCCGTCAACCCGGGGGCCCTCGGCGTTCACCCCTGGGGGCGTCGGGCGCGGTGGCGCCCCGGCCCGGCACGGCGGTGCCGCGCCCCGGCCCCACGAGGCCGCCGCCGTGACGCCGCTTCGGCGAGTCGCTCGATCCGCCCGGGCCGGGCCGTATGCGGCCGCCATGAAGATCGTGACCGGTCCGCCGGCCCGCGCGCCGCCACCGAAGCGGCGGCGCGCCGTACGGCACGGCCCCAGCCCGACCCCCGTAACC
>NZ_JBPQTV010000194.1:0-11983 GCF_051386515.1 Streptomyces sp. URMC 123
GTACGGTCTCGGCCGGGCTGCCGGGACTACCGGGACTGCCGGGGCTGCCCGGCTGACCCGGCTTCCCCGGTTGGCCCGGCTGACCGGGGTTTCCGGGCTGACCGTGCGCAACCCCGGGACCAAGCCCATGACCGTCCAGGCGGTACGGCTGACGGGGGACTCCGCCGCCTTCACGGTGGCGAACGACGAGTGCTCGGGCCGGCGGCTCGCGCCCGGCCAGCAGTCCTCCTGCCGGGTGACCGTCGCGTTCGCGCCCCGGACCATCGGGGCCCACAGCGCGGAGCTCTCCGTGACCTGGGGCGGTCGGTCGTCCTTCGTCACGCTGTCCGGCAGGGCGTACGCCACCGTCACGGTCACGGTCGTCAACCCGTTCGCCCGGGACGCCATGGTGCGGTCGGACCAGCACGACCCCTGTGAGCGGGGGACGTGCGTCTACAAGGTCTACCGGCCCGGCCTCACCCTGACCGCACAGACCCAGGCCCTCCGGTTCACCGGCTGGTCGGGGGCGTGCGAGGGCGCGGCGGCCGTCTGCGCCCCCCGGCTCACCGGCGCGGAGACCGTCACGGCGACCTTCGCCAAGCCGAACCTCGGCTGACGACCGGCCGTGCCCCGGGGCCGCCCCCGGGGGCGGCCGGAAGGGCGATACGGCGAGGGCCCCGGCCCGCCGGCTGTGTGCCGGCGGGCCGGGGCCCTCATGCCCTTCCGCGGAACTACTTCTCCTGCGGAGCGGCCTTCTCGCTCTTCTCCGTCGAGGCCGCCTTCTCCTCGGCGGAAGCGGCCTTCTTCTCGGCGGAAGCCGGCTTCTCGTCGTCGGAAGCGGCCTTCTCCTCGGCGGAAGCCTGCTTCTCCTCCGAGGCGGCCGACTCCTTCTCCCCCGCGACCGGCTTCTCCTCCGAGGAGGCCGACTCCTTCTCCGCGGGAGCCGCCTTCTCCGTCGAGGCCGCCTTCGCGTCCGCCGGAGCCGGCTTCTCCTCCGTGGAGGACACCTTCTTCGCCGTCGAGACCGGCTTCTTCTCGTCGGAAGCGGCCTTCTTCTCCGCGACCGCCGCGACGGCCGCGGCCACCACGGCCTTCTCGGCCTCTCCGGCGCTCTCGGCGCCCTCCGTGGCCGGCACCGCGTCCGACCCGGTCCGCGCCAGTCGCGAGTTCCGCATGCCGTAGGAGAAGTAGATCACCAGACCGAGCACCATCCAGGCGCCGAAGACGCCCCAGGTGATCATCTCCAGGCTGTACATCAGGTACAGGCAGAGCCCGAAGCCGATGGCCGGGAAGAGCGGGGAGAGCGGCACCCGGAAGGTGCGCGGCATGTCCGGGCGGGTGTGGCGCAGGACGACCACCGCGATGTTCACCAGCGCGAAGGCGAAGAGCGTGCCGATGCTGGTGGCGTCGGCGAGCGGGCCCAGCGGGATCGCGGCCGCGAGGACACCGCAGAACAGCGAGACGATCAGCGTGTTGGCGCGGGGCGTGCCGGACTTGGGGTGGACCCGGGCGAACACCTTGGGCACCAGCCCGTCGCGGGACATCGCGAACAGGATGCGGGTCTGGCCGTAGAGCACGGTCAGGATCACGCTGGCGATGGCCACGACCGCACCGGCCGCGAGCAGCACCGACCAGAAGCCCTGCCCGGTGACCTCCTTCATGATGCCGGCGAGCGCCGCCTCGGAGCCCTCGAACTGCTGCCACGGGCGGGCGCCCAGGGCCACGACCGCCACCAGCACGTACAGCGCGGTGACGATCACCAGCGAGAGCAGGATCGCGCGCGGCAGGTCCTTCTTGGCGTTCTTCGCCTCCTCACCGGCGGTGGAGGCGGCGTCGAAGCCGATGTAGGAGAAGAACAGCGTGCTGGCCGCGCCGCTCATGCCGGCGAGGCCGAGCGGGAGGAACGGCGAGAAGTTGCCGGCGCGAACACCCTGGAAGGCCACGGCGCAGAAGAGCAGCAGCGCACCGATCTTGATGGCCACCATGATCGTGTTGGCCCGGGCGCTCTCCTTGGCCCCTCCCATGAGGAAGGCCATGGCGAGCAGCACCACGATGAGCGCGGGGAGGTTGAACACCCCGCCGTCGCCGGGCGCCGCGGAGAGCGAGGCCGGAATGGTGACGCCGATGGTGCCGTCGAGCAGTTCGTTGAGGTACTCGCCCCAGCCGACGGCGACCGCCGCGACCGACACGCCGTACTCCAGGATCAGGCACCAGCCGCAGATCCAGGCGACGACCTCGCCCATGGTGGCGTAGGCGTACGAGTACGAGGAGCCGGACACCGGGATGGAGCCGGCGAGCTCGGCGTACGACAGCGCCGAGAACAGCGCGGTGATGCCGGCGAGGACGAAGGCCACGGTGACGGCGGGGCCGGCCTTGGGGACGGCCTGGCCGAGCACGACGAAGATTCCGGTGCCCAGCGTCGCGCCGATGCTGATCATCGTGAGCTGCCACATGCCGAGCGAGCGCCGCAGCGCGCCGCCCTCGCCCTGGCCGCCCTCGGCGACCAGCCGCTCTACGGGCTTGCGCCGCATGACCCGCGCACCGAGACGGGCAGCCGGCTGCGGGGCCCGGCTGTCGCTGTTCTCGGCGGGTGGGGCTGCACCGTGGTCCAACACCTGGGTGGCTCCTTGTATCGCTGCCTGAAAGGCGGCGGCGACCGGACGGCGGCCAGGCGGCGGGTGTGGCAGAGGAAACCCGCAGAGGAGGACCGCCGAGCAGGCGGTCCCCGCCACTCCACGTACAGCGCAGACACTACGAGGTGCATCGGCCACGGCAAAATGCATCAACCTTGCGTACCGGCGGACGATCATTGCGTAGAGCGGCCACAAATGAGGAAACGTTGCACGTCACTGCATGAATCAACATTTTCGGGGGTTTGGGGCCCGGAACGCCGCGGTGCCGCGGATCACGGTCGCGAGGGCCCGGCGGCCGGTCGGCGGGCCCCGGCAACCCCGCCGCGAGCCCCTTCGTCGTGTCGATCGACCGCTGTGCCGCGTCCGTGCGCGGCGGCCGGATCAGCTCCAGCTGGCGTGCAGCGGCTTGCCCTCGGCGTAGCCGGCGGCGCTCTGCACCCCGACCACGGCGCGCTCGTGGAACTCCTCCAGGGAGGCCGCGCCGGCGTAGGTGCAGGACGAGCGGACGCCCGCGATGATCGAGTCGATCAGGTCCTCCACGCCCGGGCGGGCGGGGTCGAGGAACATCCGCGAGGTGGAGATGCCCTCCTCGAAGATCGCCTTACGGGCCCGGTCGTACGCCGACTCCTCGGCGGTGCGGTTGCGCACGGCGCGCGCCGAGGCCATGCCGAAGCTCTCCTTGTACAGCCGGCCGTCGGCGGACTGCTGGAGGTCGCCCGGGGACTCGTACGTGCCGGCGAACCAGGAGCCGATCATGACGTTGGACGCGCCCGCGGCCAGCGCCATGGCGACGTCACGGGGGTGGCGCACACCGCCGTCCGCCCAGACGTGCTTGCCCAGCCTGCGGGCCTCGGCGGCGCACTCCAGCACCGCGGAGAACTGCGGCCGGCCCACACCGGTCATCATGCGGGTCGTGCACATGGCGCCCGGACCGACACCGACCTTGATGATGTCGGCACCGGCCTCCACCAGGTCGCGCACGCCCTCGGCGGCCACGATGTTGCCGGCGACGATCGGGACCTGCGGGTCGAGACCGCGGACCGCGCGCAGCGCGGTGATCATCTGCTCCTGGTGGCCGTGCGCGGTGTCCACGACCAGGGTGTCCACCCCGGCCTCCAGCAGCGCCTTGGCGCGGCCGGCGACATCGCCGTTGATGCCCACGGCGGCGGCGATCCGCAGCTTGCCCTGGGCGTCGACCGCCGGGGTGTAGAGCGTGGCGCGCAGCGCGCCCTTGCGGGTGAGGATGCCGGCGAGCTTGCCGTCCTTGTCCACCGCGGGGGCGAGCTTGCGGTGCGCGGTGTCCAGGCGGATGAACGCCTCGCGCGGGTCGATGTCGGCGTCCAGGAGCAGCAGCTCCTTGGACATGACCTCGGACAGCTGCGTGAAGCGGTCCACGCCCGAGAGGTCGGACTCGGTCACCACGCCGATGGGGCGGTGCGCCTCGTCGACGACGACGCCCGCGCCGTGGGCCCGCTTGTGCAGCAGGGAGAGCCCGTCGGCCACGGTCGCGTGCGGGGTGAGCACGATCGGGGTGTCGAGCACGAGGTGGCGCCGCTTGACCCAGCCGATCACGTCCGTCACGACATCCAGCGGGATGTCCTGCGGGATCACGACGAGGCCGCCGCGGCGGGCCACGGTCTCGGCCATCCGGCGCCCGGCGATCGCGGTCATGTTGGCCACCACGAGCGGGATGGTGGTGCCGGTGCCGTCGGGCGCCGACAGGTCCACGGCCTGGCGGGAGCCCACCGCGGAGCGGCTCGGCACCATGAACACATCGTCGTACGTCAGGTCGTACGGCGGCTTCTGGTCATTGAGGAAACGCACGTGCTGAACATCCCAGTCGTTCGGAGTTGACCCTCGCCCCGGCCCTCGGTCGAGGGGGTCGAGGAAAACGCACGTACTTCATTCTCCCATGAGCCGGGCGGTACGGGGACCGGGCTGAACGTCCAGAGGGAGCGGGGGGCCCTGGACGGATCGTACGAACGCGCCCGGGCTCGCGGCCCGCCGCCCTCCTGCGGGGCCCGCGGCCCGGCCGGGACCGCGGCTCGGACCATGACTTCGGAGCTCGGCTCAGACCTTGTCCGGGTCCGCGCGCTCCAGGGCCGGCCGGGGGCCCGGGCGGGACTCCGTCAGCAGGTGGTCCGCCGCCGCCGTGTCCGTCACCAGGCTGGTGACCAGCCCCGACCTGAGCACCGCGCCGATCGCGGCCGCCTTGCGCTGACCGCCGGCGATCGCCACCACCTCGGGGATGCGGCGCAGCCGGTCCGCCTCCACCGTGATGCAGCGCTCCCCCAGGTCGCGGCCGATCCTGCGGCCCTCCGCGTCGAAGAGGTGCGCGGACATCTCCGCGGCGGCGCCGAGGCCCGCGTAGTGCGCCCGCTCCTCCTCGGAGAGCATGTCGTAGACCGTGGAGATGCCCGGCGCCCAGGAGCCGATGGAGACGGCCGCCACCGTGACCTTGTCGAAGTAGTCGAACGCGCGGGCGATGCCGGTCTGGCCGCGCAGCGCGGCCGCGGTCGCCGGGTCCGGCAGGAGCATGGGCGCGTAGATGGGGTGCGCCTCGCCGCCGGAGACCTGGGCGGCCCGGCGGACGGCCTCCACGGAGCCGCGCTCGGCGGTGCCCGCGTCGTACACGCCCGTCAGCTGCACCACCGTGCAGGGCGGCAGCCGGTTCAGCGCGGCGGCCATGTGGATGGTGGACCGCCCCCAGGCGAGCCCCAGCACATCGCCCTCGGCGACGAGCTCGCCCAGCAGGTCGGCCGCCACCTCGCCCAGGTTCTCCGGGTCGGCGGCGTCCGCCGCGGCGTCGTCGGCCGGGGACTCGACCACCACCGCGTGGCGCAGCCCGTAGCGGGCGCGCAGCGCGTCGGAGCGCTCGGCGTCCAGTTCGGCCGGCACCCGGATCTCGATGCGGACGAGATCGCGTTCGAGGGCCGTTTCGAGCACGCGCGCGACCTTGAAGCGGCTGACGCCGAACTCCTCCGCGATCTGGATCTTGGACTTGCCCTCGAGGTAGAAGCGGCGGGCCATGGCCGCCGCCTGCACCAGCTCAGCGGGTCCCATCCGCGGGGCCGACCGACCCGCCGACATAGCAGACACCGCAATCTCCTCACTGCTCAACTGGACGTCTGTGCGCTCATCCTGTCAGACGCCGTGCTGGTCAATAAGCCAACGACCACGCGTTCACCGAGTGGACGCCCCGTGGTCGCATGTCCGTGGACACGGGTCCGGCCCCTGGTGGGCGCGGTTCCGGGCCCTGGTGGACCCCGGGTTCCGGCCGGCCTCAGTGCGCGCAGGCGGCCCGTGCCCGGTCGCGCAGCGCGGCGACCGCGGCGGCCGGGTCCTCCGCGCCGTAGACGGCCGAGCCCGCGACGAACACATCGGCGCCCGCCTCCGCGCAGCGCTCGATGGTCGACTCGGAGACGCCGCCGTCCACCTGGAGCCAGAGCTCCAGGCCGTGCCGGTCGATCAGCTCCCGGGTGCGGCGGATCTTGGGCAGCATGATGTCGAGGAACGCCTGGCCGCCGAAGCCCGGCTCCACGGTCATGATCAGCAGCATGTCCAGCTCGGGGAGCAGGTCCTCGTACGGCTCGATGGGGGTGGCCGGCTTGAGGGCCATCGAGGCGCGGGCGCCCTTGGCGCGGATCTCCCGGGCCAGCCGCACGGGGGCGGCGGCGGCCTCGACGTGGAAGGTCACCGAGCCGGCGCCGGCCTCGACATAGGCCGGGGCCCAGCGGTCGGGGTCCTCGATCATCAGGTGGCAGTCCAGCGGGGTGTCGGTCGCCCTGCTGAGCGCGTCGACCACCGGCACGCCGAGGGTCAGGTTCGGGACAAAGTGGTTGTCCATGACATCGACATGGAGCCAGTCGGCGCCCTCGACTGCCTTCGCCTCCTCCGCCAGACGGGAGAAATCGGCGGAGAGAATACTGGGGTTGATCTGCACGGCCATGGCACCAGCCTGCCATGGCCCGGGCCGGTCGCCGGACCCGGGAGCCCCGCCGCGGGGGCGCCGGCCGCCCCGCTCCGGTGAAACCTCCCCATAAACGCAGGAAAGCCCCGGGAAACCGGCCTGCGGAAGGGCCGGAAATCGCCGTTGGCCGACAGCCCCCGGGCAGGCACCGGTGACCCCGCGGCGGAGGCGCGGCGCACGCCCCGGCCGGGAGGCTCGGCGCGGGCCCCGACCAGGACCTGCCGCGGTCAGGACGTGCGGCGCAGCAGCGCCAGATACATCGCGTCCGTGCCGTGCAGATGCGGCCACAGCTGGATGTCCGGCCCGTCACCGAGGTCCGGCACGCCCGGCAGCAGCGGCCTGGCGTCGATCCACTCCGCCGTCACCCCGGCCGGGTCGCCGCCGTCCTCGGCGCGGGACCGGCCGCGCCCCTTGAGCACGTCCTCGACCACGGCCCGGGTCTCGGCCGGATGCGGCGAGCAGGTCGCGTACCCGACCACGCCCCCGACCCGTACGGACGCGAGCGCCTCCCGCAGCAGGCCCCGCTGGAGCGGCGCGAAGTTGTCCAGGTCCTCCGGGCGGCGGCGCCAGCGGGCCTCGGGGCGGCGGCGCAGCGCGCCGAGCCCGCTGCACGGCACGTCGACCAGCACCCGGTCGAAGCTCTCGGGCCGCCACGGCGGCCGGGTGCCGTCGGCGGCCACCACCGCGTAGGGGCCGGGGTTGCCCGCCAGGGCCCTGCCCACCAGCCGGGCCCGGTGCGGCTGCTTCTCGGCCGCCAGCAGGGCCGCGCCGCGCCCGGCGGCGAGCGCCCCGAGCAGCGCGGCCTTGCCGCCGGGGCCGGCGCAGCCGTCCAGCCAGCGGCTGTCCTCGCCCTCCAGCGGCGCGTTCGCGAACGCGATGGCGACCAGCTGGCTGCCCTCGTCCTGGACGCCCACGCGCCCCTCGCGCACGGCGTCGATCGCACCGGGCTCGCCGCCCTCCGCGAGCCGCACGGCATACGGCGACCAGCGGCCCCGTACGCCCGACTCCTCGCCGAGGACCTCCAGGAGCTCCTCCGGGGTGGCCCGGCCCGGGCGGGCGACCAGCGTCACCTCGGGGCGCTCGTTGTCGGCCTCCAGCAGGGCCTCGATCCCCGCCCGGCCGCCGCCGAGGGCGTCCCAGAGCGCGGAGACGACCCATCGCGGATGCGAATGCACCACGGCGAGATGGTCCTCGGGGTCCTCGTCGTAGGGCGGCGCGACCTGCTCCAGCCAGGCGTCGAGATCGCGGGCGGCGATCCTGCGCAGCACGGCGTTGACGAACTTGGCCCGGCCGTCGCCGAGCACGACCCGCGCGAGCTCCACGCTCGCCGAGACGGCCGCGTGGGAGGGGATGCGGGTGCCCAGGAGCTGGTGCGCGCCGAGGCTGAGGACGTCCAGCACCGGCGGGTCCACCTCGCGCAGCGGGCGGTCCACGCACTCGGCGATGATCGCGTCGTAGGTGCCCTGCCGGCGCAGCGTCCCGTACACCAGCTCGGTGGCGAGCGCCGCGTCCCGGCCGTCGAACTCGCCCGCCTCCCGGGCCTTGCGCAGCAGCGGCGGCAGGACGAGGTTGGCGTAGGCGTCGCGCTCGTCGACGGCACGCAGCGCCTCGAAGGCGAGGACGCGCACGGGGTCCTTGCGCGGGCGGCGGTAGGGCTTGCCGGGACGGCCACGACGGGGCTGGTCGGTCACGAGAAGGTGCTCCGGATCTGGGATGACGATGTCCCCAGCGTACGTCGGGGTGATGGGCCCCGCCGCGGCCGGGTTACGCGCCCAGCCGCTCCCCCGCCGCGATGCGGACGCCCCGCGCCCAGTCCGCGGCCCGCATCGGCTTCTTGCCCTGCGGCTGCACCCACTGCAGTTCCACGGCGTGCGAACCGGTGCCCACGTGAACGGCGTTCTTGGCCACGGCCAGCTCGCCCGGCGCGAGCGCGAGGTCCGTGCGGTCCGCCAGCGGCGTCACCGACATCAGCTTGAGCCGCTCGCCGCGGAAGAGCGTCCACGCGCCCGGCGCGGGCGCGCAGCCGCGGACGACCCGGTCCACCCGCAGGGCGGGCGCCGTCCAGTCGACGCGGGCGTCCTCGACCGTCAGCTTGGGGGCGAGGGTGACGCCCTCGGCGGGCTGCGGCACGGCCCGCAGGGTGCCGTCCTCGATGCCGTCCATCGTGGCCACCAGCAGCCCGGCGCCGGCGAAGGCGAGCCGGGTCAGCAGGTCGCCGCTGGTGTCGGTGGGGCGGACCTCCTCGGTCAGCACCCCGTAGACGGGCCCGGAGTCGAGGCCCTCCTCGATCAGGAAGGTGGACGCGCCGGTCACCTCGTCGCCGGCCAGCACCGCGTGCTGCACGGGCGCCGCGCCGCGCCAGGCGGGCAGCAGCGAGAAGTGGAGGTTGACCCAGCCGTGCCGGGGGACGTCGAGGGCGACCTTCGGCAGCAGCGCGCCATAGGCCACGACGGGGCAGCAGTCCGGGCCGATCTCGCGGAGCCGGGCGAGGAAGTCCTCGTCGCGCGGCTTGGCCGGCTTGAGCACCTCGATGCCCTCCTCCTCCGCGCGCTGGGCGACCGGGCTGGCCACCAGGCGCCGGCCGCGGCCGGCGGGCGCGTCGGGCCGGGTGACGACGGCCGCGACCTCGTGCCGGTCCGACGCGATCAGGGCGTCCAGGGCGGGTACGGCGACCTCGGGGGTGCCGGCGAAGACGAGCTTCATCGGTGGTCGGCTGCTCTCTCTCGGGTCTCTCTCGGGCGGGAACGGCGCGGAAACGCTCGGGTGCTGCGGGCGGGAAGGCGCGGGCGGGGCCGGACGAGCGGTGCTCGCGCGGGAGCGCACCAGTCTATGACTCCCCGCCAGGGGGCGTGCGCTCAGGCACACGCCCCCTGGATAGCTCACACGCCCCCCGAACCGTGACCCCCGGGGCGGGTTCGGCGTTGGTCAAGCGAGATTGACCGATCAGACCGATGAGACCGATCGGACACTGATCGGACTCAGGCACCGACCAGACACCGACCAGACACGAGACAAGCGATCCGGGCCGCCGCCGCGGCCCCCATTCCTTTTCACATCTTCACATCCTTTTCAACGCCGGTTCCGAGAGGCTTGTTCATGGCCGACCACGCAACCCACGACGCCCAGGCACGGGCCAGCCTGCATCTGCTGGTGCGGGACATCGAGCGGGTCCGCCGGCAGGTGGACGCACTTCGCACGCTGACCGCTCAGCTCGGCAATGTCTACCGGCCGCGCCGCACCGGCCCCTCCGCGGGCTTCGTCGTCTACGGCAGGGCGCCGGCGCCGACCGTGCGGCTCGCCCAGGAGCTGCGGGACAGCGTCGAGACGCTCGTCACCGCCGCGGTGGACTTCGACCGCTCGCTGGGCTTTTCGTGGGACGCGGTGGGCTCGGCGCTCGGGGTCACCAAGCAGGCGGTGCACCGCCGTTACGGCTCGCGCCGCGCCGCCGCCCAGGCCGGCGCGGAGAGCGAGGCCGTGCGGACGGCCGAGGCGCCCGCCGTGCCGGTGACGCCGCCGACGCTGCCCGCCGTGCCCGCCGCCCGGACGGGGCCCGGGTCGTCGTCCGCCCCGGCCACCGCGATCCGGGAGGAGGTCCGCCCCAGCGTCTTCCCCGGGCCGCGCAACGGCTGACGTGCCGTCGTTCATCGCGTCCGGCACCGCATCCGTCACCGCGTGCGCGATCGCATCCGTCACCACGTGCGCCATCGTGTGCGTCACCGCATGCGTCACCGCATTCCGCCACCGCATTCCGCCACCGCCCCGCCGCCGATCCGCGCGGCGGGGCGGTGGCGCGTCGTCAGCCCAGTTCCAGCGGGTCGATCCGGATGCGGACGGCCTCGCCCTCCCGGTGCGCCAGCCGGATCGCCTGGGCGGTCTTGAGCGCGGCCGCCAGGGCCGCGCCGTTGCCCGGCCTGACCCGCAGCAGCGCCCGCTCCCACTCCTCGCGCGGCGGCGGGTCGCCCACGCGCCGGGGGCGGCCCGGCGGAGGCGGCGGCAGCGGCACCGGGCCGAGGACCTCCGCGCCCTCGGGCAGGTCGAGCCGGGCGAGGAAGCCCTCGACGTCCTCGGCCCGGCCGGTGACCGAGGCCATCCGGGAGACGGGGGGAAAGCCCAGCTCGGCGCGGTCCGCCAGCTCCCGTACCGCGTGTCCGACTGGGTCCCAGCGCACCAGCGCCTGCACCGGCCGCAGCGTCGGCTCGGCCACCACGACGACCGTGCCGCCGTCCGTGTGCGGGCGGACCAGCGCGGCGGCGCCCAGCCAGCGGCGCAGGGCGTCCTCGTCGGCCCGCAGATCGGGGCGGCCCAGCATGGCCCAGCCGTCCAGCAGCAGCGCCGCCGCGTAACCGCCGTCCGCCACGGGCTCGGCACCCGGCGTGCTCACGACCAGCGCGGGCCGGTCGGGCACCCGGTCCAGCACGTGGTCGCGGCCCGAGGTGCGCACCGGCACGGCGGGGAACGCCCGCCCGAGCTCCTCCGCGGTGCGCCGGGCACCGACGACGCGCGCCCGCAGCCGGGCGCCGCCGCAGGTCGGGCAGTGCCAGGCCGGCTCCGCGCGGCCGCACCAGCCGCAGCACACCTGGTCGGCGGCGCGCGCCTCCAGCGGTCCCGCGCACGCCGTGCAGCGGGCGGGCTCTCGGCACCGCTCGCAGGAGAGCCGCGGTACGTAGCCCCGGCGCGGCACCTGTATGAGCACGGGCCCGGCGCGCAGGCCGTCGCGCACGGTCTCCCAGGCCACCGTGGGCAGACGGGCGGCGCGCGCCGCCTCGTCCCGCGCCTGGTCGGCGTCGCCCACCGTGCGGATGCGCGGGGCCGCGGCCCGCACCTGCTCGCGGTCGGCGGCCAGCGGCAGCGCCCAGCCGGACTCCACGAGCTGCGCGGCCTCCACGGTGCAGCTCAGACCGCCGAGGAGAAAGGCGCACCGCTCGTGGCGGGCCCTGAGCTGGAGCACCTCGCGGGCGTGCGGGAAGGGCGCGTTGGGGTCGCCGTGGCTGGAGTCGCCGTCGTCCCAGACGGCCACCAGGCCGAGGTCGCGCACCGGCGCGAACATCGCGGCGCGGGTGCCGATGACGGCGCGGGCCGACCCGCGGTTGATGGCCAGCCAGCGGCGGTAGCGCTCCTCCGGCCCGGCCTCGGCGACCAGCAGGGTGTGCCGGCCGTCGCCGATGAGCTCGGTGAGCGCGGCGTCCACGCGGGCCGCGGCCCGCCCGTCGGGCATGACCACGAGCGCGCCCTTGCCGGAGGCGAGCGCGGTGGCCACCGCGATGGCCAGTTCCCGCGGCCAGTGGGGGCCCGGCAGGGCGGTCCACACAGCCCGCGGCGCGTCGCCGCGGGCGAGCGCGTCCAGGAAGGCGGGGCCGGTGGGATACCGCGCCCAGCCGGGCGTACGGGTGCGGGTGCGCTT
>NZ_JBPQTV010000195.1:0-11908 GCF_051386515.1 Streptomyces sp. URMC 123
ACGTAGTCGCCGCCCGAGCCGCACGAGGCCCTCGTGTCCGCGGTGTTGGAGATGTTCGTGCCTGTCGACCAGTCCCGGCTAGCCCATGGCGGCACGGACACCACGGCGGTCGTCAGGTCACCGGCGCCCCCGTTGTAGTACGTGCACTGATGCAGATTCAGGTACCTGCCCGCCGTTAGGTCGAAGGTCTTCACCACCGCCGAGTGGAGGACGTAGTCGCCGCCCGAGCCGCACGAGGCCCTCGTGTCCGCGGTGTTGGAGATGTTCGTGCCTGTCGACCAGTCCCGACTGGCCCATGGCGGCACGGACACCACGGCGGTCGTCAGGTCACCGGCGCCCCCGTTGTAGTACATGCACTGATGCAGATTCAGGTACCCGGTTGCAGCCGCTGCCCGGTGGCCACCGGAGGCGTGTACCGGCGCAGGTGCCGCGATGAACATGAACGCGCTCACTGCTGCCAGCAGGGCGGCTTTCCACGGACGTTGGCTTCTCGAACGAGCCATCTCAGACCCCCTCACTTCCTGGCCACACCGGCGGACCCAGGCGGCTCCAAGGAACACTCCACAGCAGAGCAGTCGGAGCCGATGACCGGTACATCTCCAGCCCGGAGTTCACCTATATGAGAGCGAGGGCAGGACCCGTCGGACAGGTCCTAGGGAGTGTCCGGAAAATCGATCGCTCGTTGCTCTGTTCGTGGTGCGTCGACATGAACTGACGGATGCGCTGCTTCAACCGGCTCAAGCAGAACCGGGCCCTGGCCACCCGCTACGACAAACGCGCCAGCCACTACCAGGCCGTGGTCACCCTCGCCTGCCTCCGACTCCGGCTCCCATGACTTTCCGGACACGACCTAGCCCCCGGGGGCCGTCGCCTCGCGGCGGTCCAGGGGCAGGGGGCGGCCCTGGAAACGGCCCGGGCTGCGGCCCGTCATCACCTTGCACTCCCGGCCGAAGTGCGCCTGGTCGCAGAAGCCCACCGCGGCCGCCGCCTCCGCCGCGGTGCGGCCGGACGCGAGCAGGCCCAACGCCTCCTGGAGCCGCAGCACCCGGGCGGCCGCCTTGGGGGCCAGCCCGGTGTGTTCGCGGAACCGCCGCGTCAGCTGGCTCTGCGACCAGCCCACCGCGCGGGCGAGCTCCGCGATGGGGGCGTTGCCGCGGGCGCGGGCGAGGTCGCGCCAGGCGCGGATCACGGGCGGCGCGGGGGCCGGGCCGGCCGCCGCCCAGCGGGTGAGCGCGGCGTTCAGCACCGCGAGCCGCTCGTCCCCGGTGGCGGCCGCGGCGAGCCGTTCGGTGAGCCGTCGGGCGCGGCCGCCCAGCGCGTCGGCCGCGTCGACCACCCTGTCGGCGAGCCGGTCCAGGCGCTCCCCGCGCAGGGTGTACGCGAACCAGGGGGCGAGCGTCACCTCCATGCCGTGCGGCGGCGCCCCCGCGGGCCCGTCGTACTCGCCCTCCACGGCGTGGACGTGCGGGCCGACCAGCAGCGCGCCGGGCGCGGTCACCCGGGCCCGGCCGGACGCGCCGGTCAGCCGCAGCTCGCCCTCGACGAGCAGCAGCAGGGTGACCGTGCAGGTGGGCAGCCGCAGGCCGTCGTACGGCCGGTCCGCCGGGGCGCGGAAGGCGCGGCAGGCCCAGACGCCCTCGGGCAGCGCTCGGCGGCGCCCGCCGGGGCGGCCCTCCGCGACGTGGGCTGCCCGTGCGGGCCGGGCGGGCCGCGGGGTGCCCGCCGGCCCCGGGGAGGCCCCGGCCGGGCCGTCGGTGGAGCCGTCGGCGGACGCCCCCGTGGAGGCCCGTGCGCCCAGGGGCCCGTACGGGCGTGGTCCGTCCGCCCACGCGATGAACGGGCTGGGCGCGCCCGCCGGGAAAGCCGCCGTGCGCGGTGCGATGCGACAGGGAACTGTCACGTGTGCTTCTCCTTCCGGTCGTTCGCGGGCGCGCGCGGCCGGCCGGGGAGACGGCGAGGCGTTCGACGGCCTTCGGCGGTGCGCGCTCAGGGAACGCCGTCGACGGCGGGTTCGGCCGCCGGCGAGGGTCCCGTCCCGAGCGTGCCGCCGGAGGGCCCGGAAGTCCTTGACGGCCCCCGCACGGCCGTTGACGGTTCACGCACGCCGCGCTCGTACCGCATGAGGAAGCGGTACTCGGTGGGGGTCATGCCGTGGACGGCGCGGAAGAGCCGGCTGAAGTGGGCGTCGCTGGTGAACCCCCAGCGGGCAGCGATGGCGTGGACGGGTCGGGAGTCCAGCCGGGGATCGGCCAGGTCGCGGCGGCAGCGCTCCAGGCGGCGCTGGCGTATCCACCCGGCGACGGTCAGGCCCTGCTCCTGGAAGAGCTTGTAGAGGTGGCGCGTGGAGATCTGGTGGGCGGCGGCGATGGCGTCGGGCGTCAACCGCGGGTCGCCCAGCCGCTGTTGCACGAACGCGTGGATGCGCGTCTGGAGGGCCCGGTGGTGTGCCTCGGGCGTCAGGGCGGACTCCGCCTCCAGGTGGTGGGCGCACCAGGCGGCCAGCAGGTCGACGGCGACGGTGGCCAGCCGGGCGGCGTCCGCCACCCGGTAGTGGGCCGCCTGCCCGGCGAGTTCGGTGAGGTGGCGGACGAGGAGCGCCCCCATCCCGGTGTCGCCGGCGAGCCGCACGGCGGTGATCCGGTCCAGCGCCTCGTGGCGGAAGGGGAACATCGCCTTGGGGAAGCGCGCGACCATGCCCCGGACGCCGGCGCCGGCGGGGTCGGCGGCCTCGCTGTGGAAGGGCCGGGAGGTGTCGTACAGCAGCAGGTCGCGCGGGCGCAGCAGCGCCTGTCTGCCACTCTGGGCGAGGCCGACGCTGCCCTGCAGCGGGAGCAGCAGCTGGTACGCCTCGGGGTCGGAGCGCCGGATGAGCCGTGGGGTCCGGTGCAGCCGCAGGGGCGGGTGCGTCAGCTCGGAGACGTGCACGGCTCCGAAGTCGAGCACGCGCACGCAGGCGCGGAAGTCCTCCGGGTCGGTGTCGTCGGTCCCCTGGACCAGGGTGGGCACCATGGCGTGGAAGGCCGTCTGGCACCACCGGTCGAACCGTTCGCCCACGGGTAGGTCCTCGCTGCGGACTACTGTTTCGATCACCATGCCCCCCACTGCTCGTACCGGCGAGCCGAACGGCTCGCGACCCGCCGTGGCTCCCCGACGCGGCTCCTCGACGCGGCTTCTCGACGGGGCCCCGGACGGCCGGGGAGCCGCGGCGGAGCACCGGTCGCGGGCCCCTCAGGCCGCGGGCCCGCCCCGGATGGTGCACAGGGGTGGGTGGAGTGTCGCTGGGGCGCGCGGGGAAGAGCGAAGGGTTTCGGACGGCGCGCGCTCGCCCCCGTACGCCCGACGGCGTACGACCCGTCGCGCGCCGGGACCGTACGCGGCTCGGACCGTCGGCTCGGACCGTCGGCTCGGCCATCGGCTCGGGCCGTCACGGGGTGCGGAAGACGAGCGCGGTGTTCTGGCCGCCGAAGCCGAGGGAGAGGGTGACGGCGGTGTGCAGCGGGCCCTCCCGGGGCGTGCCCACCACGACGTCGAGATCGAGGGCCGGGTCCTGGCGCTCCAGGTTGGCCGTGGGGTGGACGCGCTGCCGGACGAGGGCGAGGACGGTGCACACGGCCTCGATGGCGCCGGCCGCGCCCAGGGCGTGGCCGATGACGCTCTTGGTCGCCGTGACGGGCGGGGCGTGCGGGAACAGCTCGCCCAGCACCCGGCCCTCGATCAGGTCGTTGCGCGGGGTCGAGGTGGCGTGCGCGTTGACGTGGTCGATGTCGCGGGGCGCGAGTCCCGCGTCCGCCAGCGCGCCCAGCAGGGCGCGCCGCGCGCCGTCGCCCTCGGGGTGCGGGGCGGTGGGGTGGTGGGCGTCCGCCGTGGAGGCGGACCCCGCCAGCAGGGCGTGGACGCGGGCACCGCGCCGCCGGGCGTCGTCGGGCCGTTCCAGGACCAGCATGCCCGCGCCCTCGCCGAGGACGAAGCCGTCGCGGTCGGCGTCGAAGGGGCGCGAGGCCCGTGCCGGGTCGTCGGTGCGGGGGGAGAGCAGGCCCATGCGCCAGAAGGGCAGGGCGGCGTAGGGGGAGTTGCGCGCGGACTCGCTGCCGCCGGTGATGGCGACGTCGCAGGCGCCGGAGCGCAGCAGTTCCCGGGCGATGCCGATGGCGGTGGCCCCGGACGCGCAGGCGGTGGAGGTGCACAGATTGGGCCCCGTCGCGCCGAGGTCGATGGCGATCTCGCCGGCGGCCATGTTGGGCACGCTCCGCGGCACCATGGTGGGGCTGACGGCGTCGTGCCGCCCGGCCACCAGCTTCGGGTACTCGCGGCCCCCGGACTCCTGGCTGGTGCCGCCGACGCCGACGACGACCGCGACCCGGTCGGCGTGCCACGCCCCGGGGTCGAGGCCCGCGTCGCGCACGGCCTCCCGGGCGGTGAGGACGGCGAAGTGGATGAAGCCGTCGGTGCGCCAGGTCAGCCGGCGGCCGAGGAGCGCGGCCGCGTCGAAGTCCGGCACCCGGCAGGAGAACAGGACGGGCGTGTCGGCGAGGACCGGGTCCGGGCTCGCGGTGGACTCCCCGGCGCACAGCGTGTGCCAGTTGGCCGGCACGCCCACGCCCGCCGGGGAGACGAGGCCCAGCCCGGTGACGGCGACCGGCTCGCCGCGTGGGCGGGTCACGGTGCGCCGCCCAGGCGACCACCGCGGGCCTCGCGGGCGGGGGCGCCGGTGGGGGCCTTTCCGGTGCCGTGGCCGGCAGCGGTCCTCGTGGCGCCATGGGCGGCGGCCAGCACCGTCTCCAGGCGGCTGACGGTCTCGGCGAGCGTGGTGCTCGGGTTGATGTCGCTCAGGTGCTCGGCGACGGCGACCCCGGCCCGCTGCTCCAGGATGACCAGGAGCTCCATGAACGCCAGGGAGTCCATGCCCAGTTCCGCCAGGGTGGCCTCGGGCCGGACCTGTTCCTCGTCCACTCCGAAGTGGCCGGTGAGTTGTTCCTTGATCTCGGCTTCGACATCCATGCGTGTGCCTCCAGGGTCGTGTTCGTCCGTGCCGGCCGGGGTGGCTCACATGGGTTCGTCGCGGGGGACGTCCGCGTTCCGGGGGGTGGCCCGCCGCGTCGGCGGCCGCGCCGTCGGCCCCGCCGCCCGCTCCAGCCGGTCGATCTCCCGCAGCCACAGCCGGGGCAGTTCCTCGCCCCCGGCGACGGCCCGGTCCACCACGAAGGACACACAGGCCGTGTCCCCGTAGTCGCCCAGACAGACGGAGAGCGCCTGCCCGGCGGGCAGGAAGACCAGCGGCACCATCTCGGTGACCGTGCGGCCGAACAGCGACATCCGCTGCCGGGGGCCCGGCACGCGGGTGGCGAGCAGGGTGACCCGGGACGGGTGGAGGCCCAGGAGCAGCAGGAGGAGCCCGAACCGGGCGGGCAGCAGCCGGGTGAGGGAGCCGACGTCGGGCGAGCGCACGGCGCTCCTGATGCGGTCGGTCCTCCGCCTCACCTCGGCGAGGCGCCGCACCGGGTCGGTCTCCCGGCACGGCAGCCGTACCTGGGTGCCCGTCAGCTGGTTGCCCATGCGGCCGCCGGAGTCGCCCCGGCGCAGGTTGATGTACACGTGTGCCCGCACCGGCCGGCTGCCGCGGAGCCAGTGGTCGTCCGGCGCCCAGGCGCGCAGGGCACCGGCGAGCGCGGTGAGATAGAGGTCGTTGACGGTGGCGTCGTACCGCCCGGCGATCCGGCGCAGGCGGTCCAGGTCGACGGCCCCCCAGCAGTAGTGCGGGCGTCCGGTGAGCGCGATCGCGCCCCGGGGCAGCGGGTGGCAGGCGGGGCGCGGGCCGTCGAGGAGTTCGCGCCCCTCCCGCAGCGCGGTGGTCAGCCGGGTGCGCGGGGGGCGGCCGCGGACCGGCTCGCGCGGGCGTCCCCCGGGGCGCCCGGCCGCGCCGGCCAGCAGGCGGTCCCCGAACTCCGACAGCAGGGCTCCGTCGGTGTGCCCGTGGTGGAAGCGGACGACGAAGGCGAACCGCCCCGGGGCGTAGCCGTGCACGATCCAGATCCCCCAGGGCACGGCCGGCAGGGGTTGGGCGGAGACGGCGTCGAGCGCGTCGCGCAGACCCTGGTCGCCGGAGCCGGGCGGCGTACGGTGTTCGAACAGGTGGTCGTCCACGGAGTCGGTGCTCCCGGGCGCGGAGCCACCGCCCAGACCGGGGTAGGCCTCGACCCCCATGGTCAGCAGCAGCCGCAGGTCGTCCCTGCTCGGCGTCTCCCCCGTGCACAGGAGCGCGGCACCGATCGCCACGGACGAGTGCGGATACGCCTTCTCGTACTGGTACCAGCCCCTGTCGAACGGGCTGGAGCCCGGCGCGCGTCCCGTGGTGGCCTCGGCCATGCGGTGTCCCCTCGCTCGGGAGTCCACTGGTGGATACGGACATGACATACCCGTCATGTCGAGGGAAAGGCCCCGTAACGGCATGGGCGTGGGACGAGCGGATGTGTCCCGTCGGCCGGGCACGGGGCCCGCACCACTCCGAGCGGTCGCTCGGGCCGCGCGCCCCCGCGCTGAACGGAACCCGCACCACCAATTCCGCTTCCCGTGCGTCCCCCGGTGCCGCCGCCCCCGCGCCGTTCCGAATGTCCCCTTTTGCACCACCGAGGAGATAATTGGTGGGCGTACATGCCGTCCGGACCGCGCGCCGGCCGTCGGACGGCGGAGGAAAGGGAGCACCCGTGCCACCTGACCGGCCGAACGACGAGGCGGTCCACGGTTCCCTCCGGTCCGAGCCCGGGTCGCTGCTGGAGAACGTGGCCGTGGCGGTGCTCGGCGTCGACGACGACAACCGCATCTGCTACTGGGGCCCCGGCGCGCACGGCCTCTTCGGCTACACCGCCGAGGAGGCCCTGTCCCGTCCCCTCTCGCCCTTCCTCGCCCCGGCGCCGACCCGGTCGCGGCCCGGGGAGGGCGAGGAAGTCACCCGGATGCTGGAGCGCGGCCGCGCGGACGGCTACTGGCGCGGGCGGCTGACCGTCGGCCACCGCGACGGCACCGTCTTCGACTGCGGCTTCCGCGCCTTCCCCGTCGCCGGCCCCGGCGGCCGCTCCGTCGTCATGGCCCTGGCGAGCCGCAGCGACGAGCTCGACCGGGTCAAGACCAATCTCGCCTTCCTCGACGCGCTCTTCAAGAACTGCCCCATCGGGCTGGTGATGCTCGACGAGGACCTGCGGTACGCGCACGTCAACCAGGCGCTCGCCGACATGGACGGGATGTCCATCGAGGACCACCTCGGCCGGCGGCTCGGCGACGTCATGATCACCTCGGACGGCGGGGCGTACGAGCGGCTGCTGCGGACCGTGGCCACCGAGGGCCGGCCGATCGTGGGCATGCTGGTGGGCACCCGCACCCCCGGCCGCCCCGACCGGGACCAGGTGCGCTCGGTGAGCTTCTTCCCGCTCAGCCGGGCGGTCGGCACTCGCCCGGGCGTCGGCGGTCTGATGGTCGACGTGACCGACCGGGAGCGGGCCATCGTGGAGGCGACGGCGAACCGCCAGCGGCTGGCGCTGCTCAACCGGGCCACGGCCCGCATCGGCACCACCCTGGACCTGCGCGTCACGGCCCAGGAGCTGGTGGACGCCGCCGTCCCGGAGTTCGCCGACGCCGCCGTGGTCGAGCTGGTGCGCTGGGCCGACGAGCGGGAGGTGTTCGACCCCTCGCTGCCGCTGGCCACCCGGCGGATCGCCACCGGAACGGTCCTGCCGCCACCGGCGACGGCCCTGGTCAGCGGGCTGGAGAACGTGCGCTACCCCGCGGGCTCCACGCTCCACGAGATGCTGCGCACCGGCCGCCCCATCGCCGCCAGTGTCGATCAGGAGTTCATCGACCGGACCGTGCTGGACCCCGCCCGCGCCCGGCTGCTGGCCGACAGCGGACTGGAGTGCCTGATCCTGGCCCCGCTCATCGCCCGGGACACGATCCAGGGCGTCGCCATGTTCGGCCGGGCCGGGGGCCGGCCCGCGTTCACCGAGCAGGACCTCAAGCTGGCCGCGGAGCTCGCCTCCCGCGCCGCGCTCTGCCTGGACAACGCGCGCCTGTACAGCAGGGAGCGGGACATCGCGCTCACCCTCCAGCGCGCCCTGCTGCCCAGCTCGCTGGCGAGCGGCCCCCATGTCGACATCGTCCACCGCTATCTGCCGGGCGGCCGGATCACGGAGGTCGGCGGCGACTGGTACGACGTGGTGAAACTGCCGCGGGAGCGCGTCGCGCTGGTCGTCGGGGACGTCATGGGGCACGGCGTGCCGGCCGCCGCCGCCATGGGCAAGCTCCGGATCACGGCGAAGGCCCTCGCCCGGCGGGGCCAGGAGCCGCAGGAGCTGCTCGCCGAGCTCGACAGCATCGCCCAGGAGGCGGGCATCGAGTTCGCGACCTGCCTGTACGCCGTGTACGACCCCGCCACCGGCCGGGTGACGATGTCCAGCGCCGGCCATCCGCCGCCCCTCGTGCTCCACCCGGACGGCCGGATCGACACCGTCGACGACGTGCTGGGCGTGCCGCTGGGGGTCGGCGGGTGCGCCTTCGAGTCGACCTGCGTGGACCTCCCCGGGGGCGGGACGCTCGCCCTGTACACCGATGGCCTCATCGAGGCGCCCGGCCAGGATCTGGACCAGGGCCTGCGCGCGCTCCGCCACGCACTGCGCGACTGCGGCGCGGCGACGGCGCGGGACCACCGCGCGCTGGAGGCCGCGGCGGACCGGGTCCTCGCCCGCCTGGTGCCCGGCCCACCCGTCGACGACACGGTCCTCGTCCTGGCCCGCCTCCACCGCCGCGGGGCGCGACCGCGCCCCGCCGGGGCCGCGCCGAGCGACCACGCCCACGCCCTGCCGAACGCCACGGAAGAGACACGCGGAGCGAAGCGATCCGGCCGGAGCGTTTGATCGGCGGACAGGTGTCCGAACGCGGACTAGGGTGGACGATCGATGAGGATCGTCGAGAGCGGACCGTCGAGGACGGACCGTCGAGAGCAGGCTCTCCGAGCGGGCCGCGGGGTGACGTGATGCGACGCGACGATCGGTACGAGGTCATCTGTCCCCCTGCCCCGACGAGCCCGGGAGAATCGACCGAGATGCGCTGGAGGCGTCTGCGCCGGCGGTGCCAGAAGGTGATCGGCGACATCGCGCTGCCCGAACCGTTCTCCGCCCAGCGGCTGTGCGCCCAACTCGCCGCCGACCGCGGCCGTCCGCTGCGGCTGCTCACCCTGCCGACCCCCACGGTCCCCGGCACCCCGTCGGGCATCTGGCTCTCGGCGGAGCGCGGGGACTACATCTTCTACGACGGCCAGACCAGCCCCCTCCACCAGGAGCACATCATCGTGCACGAGATCGGGCACATGGTGTTCGACCACTGCTCGGCGGTCGACGACCGGCGCCTGTTCCGCCATGTCGACATCGCGGACCCGGAGTCCGTGCGCCGCATCCTGCCCCGGCTGCGCTACTCCGACGAGCAGGAGCAGGAGGCGGAGATGATCGCCAGCCTCATCCTGGAGGCCGCGGGCCGGGTGCCGGCGCCCACCGCGCTCTCCGGGATGCTCGGCGGGCTGGAGTCCGCGATGGGCCTGCGAGGGCTGCGGCACCCGGGAGCGGCATGCCCACCTCGCTCTTAGAGACGGTCGGCATCGTCGCCCTGTGGGTCGTGGTGGTCGCCCGCGCCCCCCAGGGCGTCCGCGACCGGGAGCAGCGGCCGCTGTGGCTCGCCATCCTCATGATCGCGCTCGCGATGTCGATGCATCTGGAACCCGTCACGGCCGTCCTGGCGCGGGTGGTGCCCGGGGCGCACTGGGTGGACCTGACGAAGCATCTGTTCAGCATCGTCGACGCCGCCGCGGTGCTGTGGTTCATCTGCGGCGCCGCGGGGCGCCGGCGGCACACCGCCCTGGTCTTCGGCGCCGCCCTCGGCGTCATGGTGGCGCTGGTGCTGCTGGACCTCGGCGCGCCGCCGCACGCGCGCAACCGCATCGAGCCGTCCCCCGAGGCCCCGGGGGTGCCCGACGCCTACTGGGGGCTCTTCTTCGCCTTCCATCTGATCGCCGACACCACCTGTGGTGTCGTCTGCTGGAGCCAGGGCCGACACGGCACGCCGCGGCTGCTGCGCTACGGGCTGCGGCTGTTCGGCACGGGCATTCTGCTGGCGTCGGTGCTGTGGGGGCTCAAGCTCGCCTATCTGGCGACCCGTTCGCCCGCCTTCGCGCCGCTGTTCTCGCCGGTCACCGGCGTGGAGGCGCTGTTCATCGCGGTGGGTGTCGCGCTGCCGCTGGTGGCGCGCGTCGCGGAGCTGTCCGAGGTGCGGCGGACCCACCGCGGCCTCGATCCGCTGTGGCGGGATCTCACCTCCGCCACGCCCGACGTGGTGCTCGCGCCGGCGCATCGCCTGGCGGCGGTCCTGGTGCCGCCGCAACTGCGCCTGTACCGCAGGGTCATCGAGATCCGGGACGCGATGATCGTGCTGCGGAACTACGTCAGCCCCTCGGCCCTCGACGCCGCCCGCCGGCATGTCGACGCGCAGGGCGTTCCGGAGCGCCAGGTGGAGGCGTACATCACCGCCTGCTGGCTCAGCGCGGCGCTGCACGCCAGGCGTACGGGCGCGCCCGCGGAGACCCAGACGGCCAATCTCGCGGGCCCCGGGGCGAACGGCCTCCCGGACGAGGTACGCCATCTGCTGGCGGTGTCCGCCGCGTATCGGTCGCCGGCCGTCGACGCGTTCCGGACGTCACTGCGCGGTGCGACCCGCTGAAACCGGCGGCGCGACCCGCCGAACCGGAGAAGCCGCGGAAACCCGGGAGAACCCGAGAACCGAGAACCCAGGAACCCGAGTCATTCGAGAAATTCGGGAAATTCGAGAAAGAGGAAACCTGTGCTCATCGCCTTCGCCCTGACGCCCATGGGGGTCGACGAGAACGTCGCCGACCTCGTCGCCGACGCGGTGAGGATCGTCCGCGAATCCGGCCTCCCCAACCGCTCCGACTCGATGTACACGATGATCGAGGGCGAGTGGGACGAGGTGATGGACGTCGTCCGCCGCGCGGCGGAAGCGGTGGCCGCGAAGGCGCCCCGCGTGCAGCTGGTGCTCAAGGCGGATCTGTGGCCGGGCATGGACCGCCCCCTCGACGGCAAGATCGCCCTCCTGGAGCAGCGCGTCGCCGACGCGCCCTGACCGGGGGCGGCTCGGGCCGGGGAGCGGCACCTGTCGGGGAACGGCACCGGTCGGGGCACCGCGGCGGCTGACGGGGCGTCGCGGCGGCTGGCGGGCCGCCGGCCCGACGGGCGGTAGATTGAGCGGATGTCCTCCTCGCCCGTCATCCTGCTGCTGTCCGGAAGTTTGCGGTCCGGTTCTTCCAACGAGGCCGTCCTGCGCACGGCGCGGGCCGTGGCGCCCCCGGGGGTGCGCACCGTCCTCTACGACGGCCTGGCCGCCCTTCCGCACTTCAACCCCGATGACGACACCGACCCGCTGCCCCCGGCCGTGGCCGGGCTGCGGGCGGCGATCGACGAGGCGACCGCCGTCCTGATCTGCGCCCCGGAGTACGCGGGCACCCTCCCGGGGGCGTTCAAGAATCTGCTGGACTGGACGGTCGGCGGCACGGAGATCTGCGACAAGCCCGTGGCCTGGGTGAACGCCGCCGCCCCGGGCCGCGGCCGGGGCGCGGAGGCCACGCTGCGCACCGTGCTCGGCTACACCGGCGCCGCCGTCGTGGAGTCCGCCTGCGCGAGCGTCCCCGTGCTCCCCGCGGCGATCGGCGCGGACGGGGTCGTCACCGACCCGGTGGCGCGGGAGCGGATCGGCGAGGTGCTCCGGGTGCTGGCCGGGCTGCCCGCTCCGGCGGCGGAGATCCCCGCGGAGACCGCCGTCGCGCCCGCCGGCTGACCGGGGTCGGGGGCCGGGCCGGGGC
>NZ_JBPQTV010000196.1:0-11906 GCF_051386515.1 Streptomyces sp. URMC 123
GGGCCCGGCGGGGTGGGGAGGGGAGCGGCGCGGTGGTGGTCACCCAGGGTGAGGGAGTGATGCCGTGGGGCGTCCGAAATGGCCGCTTCGTCGCGCTCGGGCGCAGAACGAAGCCCCCGATCACGGGGGAACAACCGGGGGCTTCGCGTCCGCGGGCGATCCCGAAAGACCGCACATTGAGAACGTAAGACCTGTACGGCCCCCAGGTCAAGCCGAGTTGGGGCACTTGGCGCGGGTCCGCCGAACCGGGACAGTCCAGGACTCCCCCCATGGTGACCGAGAGTGAGAAAAAGGGCCGATCATGCGATCGCAGCAGGCCCCTGGCGTATCTCGTACCCCACCGGCCCCCTCAGCACCAGGAGGTCCGCGAAGGGCCTGCTGGGGTCGGCCGCGAAATGTTCCCGCTCCGCGCGCATCCAGCCGTCCCAGAACGCGGCCTGGGCCGAACCGTCCCGGTCCCGGCCCCGCCGCCAGGCCGTCTCCCGGTCCAGCTCCATCCAGATCAGCCGGGCCAGGAACGGGCGCAGGGCCCGCCGGCCGGCCCCCACGCCCTCGATCAGCACCACCGGCGCGGGCGGGATCTCCCGCTCCTCGGCGAAGCGCCGGGCCACCCAGTCGTAGCGGGCGTAGCGGGCGGGGCGCCCGTGGGCGAGGGGCTCCAGCACCCGGGCCCGGAGGCGACCCGTCCAGGCGAACAGCTCGTCATGGGTGGCGATGTCGTCCAGATGGAGTACGGGCGCACCGCCGAGCGCCGCCGCCAGCCGCCCGGCGAAGGTGCTCTTCCCCGAGCCGGCGTGGCCGTCCACGGCGATCAGACGGACCGGGCCGCAGGACGGCGGCAGGGCCCGCAGCTCCGCGGCGAGGCGGCGCACGAGGGCCGGCGCGGGGCCGGATGAGGTGGGGGAGTCCACTCGTGTCACCCTACGTTCCCCCTGTCCCGGGACTCGCCGCGGCGCCGACCCGTCGGAGCGACGCGCGCGCCGGACTCTGGCCGTGGAGCCGTCCGAGCGGCGATAGTGGGGCGACCGCCGTGCGCGCGCCGGCGGGCGACCGCCGCGCGCCGCGGGGCGCGTGGACCGGCCCCGACCCCACCCCACCTCAGCAGACGGGGGGAATCCCGCCATGACCAGACCCACCCCTCCCCGGCGCACCGTGCTGGCCGCCGCGCTCGCGGCGGCGGGCACGGCCGCGACCTCCTCGGCGCTCGCCGCCGCCGCCGAGCGGGAGCCGGCCGCCGCCCCCGGCTCCTCCTCCGAACCGGCCGCGCGGGTCGCCCCGGAGCCCGGCGCCGCGCCCCGCTCCAGCCTCCCGAAGGGCGTACCCGCGGTGGAGTACCACGCCTGGACCACGTATCCCGACTGGTGCCACGGCACCTCGATGGGCACCCATGTGGTGGGCGGCGCCCGGCCCGGTCTGGTCATCGGGCGGCCGGCGGGCCGCGTGGAGTACACCGACCCGCACACCGGCCGCACGGCCGTCTGGGAGTACGCCGGCTGGACCTCCCCGGTGCACCGCGGCGCGATCCCGGCGACCGAGGTCATCTGCTCGTGGAACGCCCACACCCCGCCCGGCACCTGGCTGCGGATCGAACTGCGCGGCACCTACGGCGACGGCACCGCCACCCCCTGGTACACCATGGGCCGCTGGGCCTCCGGCGACGCCGACATCCGGCGCACCTCCGTCGACGGCCAGAGCGACGGGAGGAGCAGCGTCTGGACCGACACCCTCGCCGTCGACGACGCGGCGAGCGGGCTGCGGATGACCGCCCATCAGATCCGGCTGACCCTCCACCGCGAGCCCGGCTGCGGCCGGACGCCCACCGTGTGGCGGGTGGGCGCGATGGCCTCCGACGTCCCGGACCGCTTCACCGTCCCGGCCTCGACGCCCGGCCTGCCCGGCGGGCACGAGCTGCCCGTGCCGCGCTACTCGCAGAACATCCACATCGGCCAGTACCCCGAGTACGACAACGGGGGCGAGGCCTGGTGCAGCCCCACCTCCTCGCAGATGATCATCGAGTACTGGGGGCGGCGCCCCAGCGCGGAGGACCTGGCCTGGGTGAACCCCGCCTACGCCGACCCCCAGGTCTGCCACGCCGCCCGCTTCACCTACGACTACCAGTACAAGGGCTGCGGCAACTGGCCGTTCAACGCCGCCTATGCCGCCACCTACCCCGATCTGCAGGGCATCGTCACCCGCCTCGGCTCCCTGGGCGACCTGGAGCGCCTCGTCCAGGCCGGCATCCCCGTGATCACCTCGCAGTCCTTCCGCAAGGAGGAGCTCGACGGCGCGGGCTACGGCACGGCGGGCCATCTGATGACCGTCATCGGCTTCACCCCCGACGGCGACGTCATCGCCAACGACCCCGCCGCCCCGGACAACCCCTCCGTCCGCCGCGTCTACCGCCGCCGCCAGTGGGAGAACATCTGGCTGCGCACCAAGCGCCACGACGCGGCCGGCCAGGTCAAGAGCGGCACGGGCGGGGTCTGCTACCTCTACTTCCCGGCCGACCCCTCTCCCCGCCAGCGCCGGGCGCTGCGCAGCCTCGGCATCCGCTGACCGGGGTCGACCGGCCGGGGGCCACCCGACCCGGGCCCACGTCGGCCCGGGGGAGCGGGG
This sequence comes from Streptomyces sp. URMC 123, assembly GCF_051386515.1. NCBI lineage: Bacteria > Bacillati > Actinomycetota > Actinomycetes > Kitasatosporales > Streptomycetaceae > Streptomyces > Streptomyces sp. URMC 123. The sequence continues at coordinate 2,617 of NZ_JBPQTV010000196.1, forward strand.
TCAGGCCGCCGCCGTCGCGCCGGCGAGGAAGGCGCGGAGCTCGGCCACGGCCGCGCGGCCGTGGCGGTTGGCGCCGATCGTGCTCGCCGACGGGCCGTAGCCCACCAGGTGCACCCGGGGGTCCCGCACGACCCGGGTGCCCGCCAGGCGGATGCCGCCGCCCGGCTCGCGCAGCCGCAGCGGGGCCAGGTGGTCGAGGGCGGCCCGGAAGCCGGTCGCCCACAGCAGGGTGTCGGCCTCGACCACCCGGCCGTCCGCCCACTCGGCCCCCTCCGGCGTGATCCGCCGGAACATCGGCAGCCGGTCGAGCACCCCGGACTCCCGGCCCCGGCGCACCGCCTCCGTCATCGGCAGCCCCGTCACGGAGACCACGCTCCGCGGCGGCAGCCCGGCCCGTACCCGCTCCTCGACCAGGGCGACGGCCGCCCGCCCGCGCTCCTCGTCGAAGGGCCCCTCCCGGAAGGCCGGCTCGCGCCGGGTCACCCAGGTGGTCTCGGCCGCGACCTCGGCGATCTCCAGCAGGTGCTGGACGGCGGAGGTGCCGGCGCCGATGACGATCACCCGGCGGCCGGCGAACGCCTCGGGCCCGGGGTAGTCGGCGGTGTGCAGCTGGCGGCCCCGGAAGGACTCCTGCCCCGGGTAGCGCGGCAGGAACGGCCGGTCCCAGGTGCCGGTGGCGTTGATCAGCGCCCGGGCGGCCCAGGTCCCGGCCGAGGTCTCCACCAGCAGCCGCCCGGCGCCGCCCTCCCGCACCGCCGCCACATGGACCGGCCGCCGGACCCGCAGGTCGAAGGCGCGCTCATAGGCGGCGAAGTACTCGCCGATCACCTCGGCCGAGGGGCGCTCGGCGTCTGCGCCGGTCAGCTCCATGCCGGGCAGCGCGTGCATGCCGTGCACCCGGCCGTAGGTGAGGGTCGGCCAGCGGAACTGCCAGGCGCCGCCCGGCCGGGGCGCGTGGTCGAGCACGACCATGTCCCGCTCCGGCTCGTATCCGGAGCGCCGCAGGTGGTAGGCGCCGGAGAGGCCGGCCTGGCCCGCCCCGATCACGGCGACCTCGATCTCCCGGGGCGAGACGGCCCCACCGATGTGGTTCACGGTTCCACCAACACCGGGGAGGGCGGCGCTCTTCCCGTAAGGGGGCTGTTCCCGGAAGGCTCGGGAAGGGGGCTGTTCCGGGAGAGGGCCGCCGCTGTTCCCGGGCCGGCCCCTCGGTGCCGGGCCCCTGCCGGCCCACGATGCCCTCGGCCCTCCGCCGGCCCGCCCGATGCGCGACGATGGGGGCATGTCCGATGCCTTCACCACCCGCACGATCCACATCAGGACCGGCTCGGCCGAGACGGTGTTCGATCTGACCGACCGCTGCGCGGAGTTCCTGCGCGAGGCGGCGGGCGGCCGCGACGGCCTGCTCAATGTCTTCGTGCCGCACGCCACCGCCGGCGTCGCGGTGATCGAGACCGGCTCCGGCAGCGACGACGACCTGCTGGCGGCGCTGCACTCGCTGCTGCCCGCCGACGACCGCTGGCAGCACCGGCACGGCAGCCCCGGCCACGGCCGGGACCATGTGCTGCCGGCGCTGGTCCCGCCGCACGCGACCCTGCCCGTCGTCGGCGGACGGCTGGAGCTGGGCACCTGGCAGTCGGTCTGCCTGGTCGACACGAACCGCGACAACCCGGACCGCCAGGTGCGGCTGAGTTTCCTGGGCTGAGCGCCCGTTCCGCTGCCGCCTACGGGTCCCGGCCGACCGCGGGCCGCCGGGACCCGTACGGGGCCGTGCCGGGGACCGTCAGTCCCGCTGCGCCTCGCGCGGCAGCGCGCGCCACTGCACCGCGGTGCGCTGCCCGTAGGCCCAGTCGAGCATCTTCTTGGCGTCCGGATACCGGTTGGCGTCGTTCAGCAGGACCCCCACGATCGTGCGGCCGCCCCGCTTGGCGGCGAACACCAGGCACGGCCCGGCGGCGCTGCCGGTCCCCGTCTTGATGCCGATGGCCCCGTTGTAGGAGCCCAGCAGCTTGTTGGTGTTGTACCAGGTGTAGGTGCGCCGGCCGTCGGGTGTCCGCTGCTTGGTGCTCGCGGACTTCACGACCGCGGCGAACGTGCGGTTGCCCATCGCGTGCCGGGCCAGCTTGGCCATGTCGCGGGGCGTGGTGCGGTTCCGGCCGCCCTGCGAGATGCCGTCGAAGGAGTCGTACGTGGTGTTCGTCATCCCCAGCGAGCGCGCCTTGGCGTTCATCCGGGAGATGAACGAAGCGGTGCGCGCCTTCGTCGTGGCGCCCGAGCCGACCGCGTCCGCCAGCGCGTACGCGGCGTCGCAGCCGGACGGCAGCATCAGCCCGTACAGGAGCTGACGCACCGTCAACCGGTCGCCGGCGCGCAGATCCGCCGTGCTCGCCTTCCGCCGGGCCACGTAATCCCGGTACTCCTTCTTCACGGTGACCTTGCGGTCGAGATTCACCCCGCGCGAGTCCAGCACCACGACCGCGGTCATCACCTTGGTCGTGCTGGCCATCTCCCGCCTGGTGTCCGCTCCCTTGCCCCACAGGGCGCGGTTGGCCCCGCTGTCGAGGAGGAAGGCCCCCTTGGCCGCGATGTCGCCCGGCCCGTTCGCGGCCCGCGCCGTACCGGCCGGCAGCCCCACCGCGATCACGGCTGTCGACGAGACCAGTGCCACTCCCCAGCGGCGCACCGATCTGCCCTCAATCGCCATGGACGCACACTCCGTTCCTTGAATTCGGATCAGGCGTGCGCATGATGTCACTCGGCCGGGCCGCCCCAGGGCCGCCGAACGGCCCCTCGACGGCCGCCCGGAGAGGGGTCGGAGGGCGCCCACGCGCCCGTGGGACACCGCCGACCGGCGGCGCCGTCGCCACCGCCCCGTGCGCCGTGCCCGCCCCGCGGCACCGCCTGGACGGCTGACCGCGCGGCCCACGCCGCTACCGCGTTCGGGTGACCCGCGCCGGCCGCAGGAACGGCCCGCGGTGAACAGGCGAACAGGCGAACAGAGGCGCTCAGCGGGCGCGGCGCGCCGCCTGCTCGCGCGCGCTCCGCTCGACGGAGCGGAGCAGCTCCGTCATGCGGTACGGCACCCGCTCCCGCAGCGCCATCTCGGTGCGCGTGCGCACGACCCCGGGCAGCCGGATCAGCCGCTGGATCACGTCCTCCAGATGCGCGTTGTCGCGGGCCACCACCCGGGTCAGCAGATCGCCGCCGCCGGTGATCGAGTACGCCTCGATGATCTCCGGCACCTCGGCGAGGGCGTCGCCCACCTCCTCCAGATGGCCCTGGGTCACCTCGATGTGCACGAACGCCAGCACGGGGTGGCCCAGCGCGGCGGCCGAGAGCCGCACCGCCGTGCCCGTGATGACCCCGTCCCGCTCCAGCCGGTCCAGCCGCGCCTGGAGCGTGCCCCGGGCGATGCCCAGCCGGCGCGCGTACTCCCGCACGCTGGTGCGCGGCTCCGCCAGCAGCAGCCGCAGGATCTTGGTGTCCAGCTCGTCCACGGCCATGGGCCAACGGCCTCCTCGCGGTCGGTGCGATCCCCGTCGCACTGTACCAATGGCCCAGTGAATTCGTGATCGCTTGAGCCAGTGTGGCGACGGATGCTTTCCTGTAGACCTTCATGGCGTTGCGTTGGGCTGCGTCGGACGGCGAGGAAGCCGCATCCGTACCCCCGCAGCGCCATTGCCATGTCCGCACGCCTCGGAAAGGAGCGGGTTCACCGCAGTGCCGCAGTCTTCGCCGCAGACCAGCGGGGGGCGCCTGAGCCGCCTCCGCCGTACCCTCGTCGCCCCCGACCCCGGCCGGCTGCGCCTGCGCACCTCCGCGCGCGCCGTGCTCGGCATCGGCCTCGCCGTGGCCGCCGTGGAGCTGGCGGGTCTGTCCCTGGCCGCGTCCATCACCGGCGGGCTCGCCGCGCTGCTCGCGCTCTTCACCGTCGGCGACCCCACCGTGCGCCGCCAGGCCGTCACCACCGCGCTGCTGCCGGTCGTCGGCTTCCCCGTGCTGGCGCTGGCCGCCGCCCTCCACGGGCTGCCCGCCGTGCGCGACGGCGCGTTCCTCGCCGTCGTGCTGGTCGGCGTCTACGCCAGGCGCTGGGGCCCGCGCGGCCACGCGCTCGGCATCTTCGCGTTCATGATGTTCTTCGCCACCCAGTTCCTCCAGGCCGTCCCCGGCCAGCTGCCGGAGCTGTACGCGGCCATCGCCACGGCGCTCGCGGTCTCCTCCGCCGTCCGCTTCGGCCTGTGGTGCTTCGAGCGGCGCACCCCGCCCACCGCGCTTCCCGTGCTGCCCGCCCAGCGGGCCCTGGCGCGGCCCACCACCCGCCAGGCCGTCCAGTGCACCCTGGCCTGCGCCCTCGCCCTCGCCGTCGGCCAGGCGGTCTCCCACGAGCGCTGGTACTGGGCCGTCGGCACCGCCTGGTGGATCTTCGTCAACACCGCCTCGCGGGGCGAGACCCTGGTGCGCGGCTTCCGGCGGGTGGTCGGCACCGTCAGCGGCATCGCCCTCGGGCTGCTCGTCGCCGTCCCGCTGCACGGCGCGCCCGCGCCCACCGCCGCGCTGGTCGCCGTCTGCGTCTTCGGGATCTTCTACACGGCCGGCCCGTCCTACAGCTGGATGATGTTCTTCGTGACGATCATGGCCGGGCTGCTGTACGGGCTCCTCGGCGTGCTCCACCCCGGCCTGCTCGCCCTGCGGCTGGAGCAGACCGCGGTCGGCGCGCTCGCCGCGGCCCTCGCCGTCGTCCTCGTCCTGCCCGTCACCACGCACGCCGCGACCGACGCCTGGATTCGGCGCGCCCTGCTCTGCGTACGGGAGTGCGCCGCCGAGGCCGCGCGCCGGCTGGCCGGCGACGAGAGCGCCGACCCCTCGCCCCGCGTCGCCGAGCTGGAGCTCCTCCTCGGCCGGGTCCGCGCCGCGCTCGCGCCCCTGGTCCACCCGCTCAGCCCGCTCGCGGCCCGCAAGGCGCGCGCCCGCGAGGTGCTCGCCCTGCTCGACGACTGCGCCCGGCAGGTCAGGGGCCTCGCCGAGGTGGCCGCCGACCCCGACGCGTCGCACGACGCCCGGCTCACGGCCGCGTGCCAGCGCGTGGAGGCCGCGGTGGCGAGCCTGGTGGCGCCCGGGGCGGAGGCCGGGGAGGCCCTCGCGGCCCTCGACGCCGCCCCGCACCACCACCCGGGCGCCGAGCGGGCCCTCGCCCATCTGCACGGCCTGGAGACGGCGCTCACCCGCCTCGCCGCCCCGCTCAAGAGCCACCCCCGGGCGCCGCTGGCCCTTCCCTGAGCGGAGCGGAGCCGCCGCGCCGGGGCGTACGGCGGGGCGTACGGGGCCGGGCGCGCGTGACCGTGGCCCGAGCGTGACCGGGGCGCGGGCCCCGGGCGGCGCGCCGTTCGGGCGGGGCGGAATACTGCCCCCGACGCGCGCGTCGGCGCGCGGGACGCGGAGGGGAGCCGGCGTGGGCGGCACGGAAGCACGGACGTACACCCGATCACGGGCGTACATCGGATCGTTCACCTCGGCCGGCGGCCACGGCATCGTCACCGCCGACGTCGACCCCCGAACCGGCGCCCTCACCGCGCGCCACCGCACGGACGCGGTCGCCGACCCCTCCTTCCTCGCGCTCTCGCCGGCGGGCGACGTGCTCTACGCCGTGAGCGAGACCGACCACGGCGCCGTCGCCGCCCTCGCCACCCACGCCGGCGCCGGAGACGGCGACGGCCCGCCCGTGCCGCTCGGGCCCGCGGTCCCCGTCGGCGGCGCCGCGCCCACCCACCTCGCCCTCGCCGGCGGACACGTCGTCACCGCCAACTACGGCTCCGGCAGCGTCTCCGCGCTGCCGCTGCGCCCCGACGGCGCCCCCGGGGCGCCCTCGGACGTGCTGCGCCACCGCGGCGCCGGGCCCGACCCCGAGCGGCAGGGCGCCCCGCACGCCCACGCCGTTCTGCCGGACCCCACCGGCGGCTTCCTGCTCAGCGCGGACCTCGGCACCGACTCCGTACGGGTGTGCGTCCTCGATCCCGCCACCGGGACGCTGCGCGTCCACCACGAGCTGCGGCTGCGCCCCGGCAGCGGCCCCCGGCACCTCGCGTTCCACCCGCGCGGCCATCTGCTCTACGTCGTCAACGAGCTCGACCCCACGCTCACCGTGTGCCGGTGGGACGCGGCCACGGGCCGCCTGACGGTGTCCGCGGAGGTCGCGGTGGTGCCCCCGGGGGAGGGGCGGGGGCCCGTCTTCCCCTCCGAGGTGGTGATCGCGCCGGACGGCCGCTTCGCCTGGACGGCCAACCGCGGCCCCGACACGCTCTCCGTCCTGGCCCTCTCGCCGGTCGACGGCCTCCCCGAGCCGGTCACGGCCGTGCCCTGCGGGGGCCGCTGGCCGCGGCATCTGACCCTGGGGCCGACGGGGGACCGGCTGTACGCCGCCAACGAGCGCTCCGGCGACGTCACCTGGTTCGACCTGGACCCGGCGACGGGCGTGCCCCGCCCGGCCGGCTCGCTTCCGGTGCCGGCCGCGTCCTGCGTCGTCTTCGGCCCGGGCCCCACCGCCGCGGTACGGGAGTCGGGCTCGTCCGGGCCCTAAGTCCTTTCGGTCGGCGTCGCGCCGGGCGCGTGCGGGCGACAACGCCCGAGGGGCGGTGGACCGTGTGGTCCACCGCCCCTCGGGGAGGTTCGTCAGCCGTCCGCCGCCCGGGCCGCCCGCGTCAGCGCATCGGGGCGGCCGTCTGCGGGGCGATGCCCAGCAGCGACGCGTAGAGGGAGAGCACCAGCTTGCCGATCGTGGGGTAGGCGCCGAGTTCCTCGGCGAAGGGGCAGCCCGCCTCGTCGGCCGCCGCCTTGAGCAGCCCCTCGGCGGCCTCGGGGCCGATCACGCAGGGGGCGAGGGCCAGCTGCGTCGAGCCCGCGGCCCGCAGCTGCGCCGCCGCCCGGGCCACGGAGCCCTCCACGTCCAGGGCCGCGGCCAGCACCGGCACGGCCAGCCGGGCGGCGAGCAGCATGCCCGTGATGCCGGCGGCCTGCGCCGCCTCCTCGCCGCCGACGGTGCCGAGGACGATGCCGTCGGCCGCCGTGGTCACGGTGAACAGCCGGGCGCGGTCGGCGCGGGCGAGGCCGGCCTCGGAGAGCCGGACGTGCACGGCCTCGGCGAGCAGGGGGTGCGGGCCGAGCACGTCGGTGAGCTCCGCGGCTATTCCGCTGTCCACCACCTCCCGGCGTATCCGCGCCATCAGCTCGGGGTGGGGGCTCGCGAGCAGCGGCACGACCACGGCCACGGGCCCGTCGGTGGCGGCCCCGGCCCAGGGGCCGCTCTCGGTGCTCCGGCCGCTCTCGACGCCCTCGGTGCCGTCGGCCGGGCCGGCGCCCTCCGCATCCGCCGCACGGGCGGCGGCGGCCTCGCGGGCGGCGGCCGCGCGCGCGGCGCGCTCGGCGGCGGTCCGCGCCAGCACCGAGCCGAGCGCCGGGAACTCGTCGCCGGCGCCGTCGAGGTACGCGATCCGCGCGTCCAGGCCCGGGAGCTCGGAGCGGGCGATGCTCAGCGTCTCCTCCGCCAGGCTCCGGACGGCCGGCCCCGGCGTGCCGGGCACGGCCAGGACCAGCGCGGGCGCCCCCTGGGGCGCCGCCGGCGGCTCCGGTCGGCGGTGGCGCCCCGGCTGGCGGGGACGCGGCATTCGTACGGGCAGGCCGGCTGCGGGACCTGTGGGGGTGCTCATGGCGCCGCATGTTAATGCCTGGAAGGGGGCGCCCGTTCGGGGAGGGGCCGGACCTGGGTGATCCGTCCCGTTTATCCAATAATCATGATCAACTGAAAGTGGTGGAGAGGGCGCGCAGGGTGGGCGCGCGAAGGTGCGCCCGCGCCGCGGGCCGCGCCGGTGCGGACCGGTGACGCGGCAGGTGGGAGGCGCTTTCCGGGCAGCGCTGCCCGGGCCGCGATTCCCCAGGCCGCGATGCGCCGGCGGTGCCCTGCGGGCGCCGTCGAGCGGTTGGTCCGGGGTGGTGCCGGGGCGCGCCCGGGGCAGGCGGTGGACTGGTCCGGCCCGAGCTTCCCCGGGGCTTTCCGCGTCCCGTCGGCGGGTGGCCGGGTCGGGGCGCCGTCGCGCGGGACCGGTCAGGTTCCGTCGGTGATCCACAGGAGTCGGCCGTCGACGGGCAGCCGCAGGGAGTCCGTGGCCAGCGCGGCGGCGATGCGGAGGGCGCCGTCGAGCGGCTGCCCCGGGGCGGTGACGGAGCGCGCCCCCGGCAGCCGCCGGGCCAGCTCCTCGCGCAGCGGGGCGAGCAGTGGCTCACCGATCCGGAAGAGGCCGCCCGTGAGGCCGATCGGCCAGCTGTCCGCGCGGGCGCCACCCCCGTCACCGCCGTCACCCCTCTCATCGCCTTCGCCGGTCCCGCCGTCTTCACCGGTGGGCGCGGGGCGGACGGCCTCCGCCGCCTCGGCCAGGTGGCGGGCCGCGGTGCGCAGGATGCCGGCCGCGACCGGGTCGTCCGCCGCGCACGCGGCCACCTCCGGGGCGAACGAGGCCAGGACGGCGGGCCGGTCGGCGCGGGGGTAGAGCCGGGCCGGCAGCTCCTCCGGCGGGCCGAGCACGGCCCTGAGCCGCGCCAGGAGCGGGGGTGAGCCGCCGGCCCGGCCGTCGTGGGCGCGCAGGGCGGCGTCCAGGCCCGCGCGCCCGATCCACGCGCCGCCGCCGCTGTCCCCGAGCAGATGGCCCCAGCCGTCGGCGCGGCGCCAGCCCGTGCCGGCCGCGTCCACCCCGAGCGCGACCACACCCGTGCCGGCCGCGACGACGACGCCCCGCCGGTGGCCGAGGGCCCCCGCGTACGCGGTCACCGCGTCCGTGGCCAGCGCCAGACGGGTGGCGCCGAGCTCGGCCCGGAGCACCGTGGGGAGCGTGGCCCGCAGGTCGTCGCCGAGCGTGGCCATGCCGGCCGCGCCCACGGCCACGGCCGCGACGGGCGGCTGCCCCACCTCGGCCAGGAGCGCCCGGGCGGCGGGCAACAGCCGCTCCAGCAGATGGTGGGCGTCGATGCCGCGCGCCCCCGTACGGGTGGCCTCGGGCGAGGTCAGGACGCGGCGGGGGAACTCCTCGACCGGTCGCCCCGGGTCGTACGCGGATGTCTGCGCCGGTGCCGGTGCCGGTGTCCGTGCCGGCGCGAGGGCGATCCGGAGGCCGGAGCCCCCGGAGTCCACGGCGAGTACGTGCGGAAGCGGGTGCGCGGGCGGATGTGCGGTCGGTGCCATGGCGGTGTCCTTCCCGCCTCTTCCCCCACGACGCCCCCACGACGCCCACCGCGCCGCCCCCACG
>NZ_JBPQTV010000197.1:0-11764 GCF_051386515.1 Streptomyces sp. URMC 123
GGGCGGGGGGCGCGGGGGGCGCCGTGGGCACCGGGAGCGCCCTGCGGCGGGAACGGCGGGGCCCAGCCCTGTGCGCCCGGCGGGGGCGGCGGGGTGAACCCCGGCAGCGCCTGCGGCTGCGGCATCGGCTGGCCCTGGGGCACGCCGTAGCCGGCCGGGGGCGGGCCCTGGAGGCCGGCCCGCTGGTCCACGGTCGACCGGTAGTCCACGACGCCCTGCGTCATCCGCATGTACGCCTCCTCCAGGGAGGCCTGGTGCGGGGAGAGCTCCCACAGCCGGACATCGGCCTGGTGCGCCACGTCGCTGATCCGCGGCAGCGGCACACCGGTGACCCGCAGCGCGCCGTCCGGCTCGGCCATGACATGGCCGCCGGCCTCGGTCAGCGCCGCGGTCAGCTTCTCCCGCTGCTCCGCCTCGCCGTCCGGCGTGCGGACGCGGGCGAAGTCCGCGGAGTTGGCCGAGATGAAGTCCTTCACGCTCATGTCGGCGAGGAGCTGGCCGCGGCCGATCACGATCAGGTGCTCGGCGGTCAGCGCCATCTCGCTCATCAGGTGGCTGGAGACGAAGACCGTACGGCCCTCGGCGGCCAGCGACTTCATCAGATTGCGCACCCAGAGGATGCCCTCGGGGTCGAGGCCGTTGACCGGCTCGTCGAAGAGCAGCACCTGCGGGTCGCCGAGGAGCGCGGCGGCGATGCCGAGCCGCTGCCCCATGCCGAGCGAGAAGCCGCCGGAGCGCTTCTTCGCCACGCCGTGCAGCCCGACCACGCCGAGCACCTCGTCGACGCGCCGCGCCGGAATCCCGGACAGCTGCGCCAGGCTCAGCAGGTGGTTGCGGGCGCTGCGCCCGCCGTGCACGGCCTTCGCGTCGAGCAGCGCGCCGACGTGCCGTGGCGCGTTGGGGAGCTCACGGTACGGGTGCCCGCCGATCGTCACGCGGCCGCTGGTCGGGTTGTCCAGGCCCAGGATCATGCGCATGGTCGTGGACTTGCCGGAGCCGTTGGGCCCCAGGAAGCCGGTCACGGTCCCTGGCCGGACCTGGAAGGACAGGTTGTTCACGGCTGTCTTGGCGCCGTAGCGCTTCGTCAGACCGACTGCCTCGATCATTCTCCGCCCCTTGCCGGTGGTCGGGGCCCTCGCACGTACTGCTGGACGCCCCCGTAGAAGGTAGGAGGATATCGACAGACCGCCGGTTCCCGCGCATCGGTTCGATTCGTCCCGCTCACCCCGAAAGGACCGTCGGGGGCCGGGCCGGGGCGATCCCGCGACCAGGGCGGCGGCGTCAGGCGTCGCGGCGCTTGATGCTCAGATAGCCCGCGACCAGCGCGGCGACCACCCAGGCGGCCATGATCGCCAGGCCGCCCCAGGGGCCGTACGGGGTGTCGTCGTCCGGGCGGGCCACCACCTGCATGATCTTTGAGCCGGCCTGGTCGGGGAGGTACTGGCCGACCTGCTTCGTCGCGTCGACGTTGCCCAGGATGTTCGAGATCAGGAAGAAGAACGGCATCAGGATGCCGAGCGAGAGCATCGGGCTGCGCAGGATCGCCGCGACGCCCATCGAGAACATCGCGATCAGCGCCATGTAGAGGCCGCCGCCGATGACCGCGCGGGTGACCCCGGGATCGCCGAGGGCGGCGCGGTGCTCGCCCAGCAGCGCCTGCCCCAGGAAGAACGTGGCGAAGCTGGTCACCAGGCCGACCAGCAGGGCGAGCGCCGTCGCCACCGCGATCTTGCTGAAGAGGAAGGTGCCGCGCTGCGGAACGGCCGCCAGCGAGGTGCGGATCATGCCGGTGCTGTACTCGTTGGAGACCACCAGCACCCCGAAGACGATCATCGCGAGCTGGCCGAGGCCCATGCCGGCGAAGCTGATGAAGGTGGGATCGAAGGTGGCCCGGTCCGTCGCCGACATCTTGGAGAACTCGTTCTTGCTGAGCACGCTGATCAGCGCGCCGAGGGCGAGGGTGACCAGGACCGCCAGGCCCAGCGTCCACACCGTCGACTGCACCGAGCGGATCTTCGTCCACTCGGAGCGGATCACCTGGGTCGCGGCCATGGGTCAGGCCCCCTGTCCGTCGCTCGGTCGGTCGCCCCGTCGGTCGTCGTGCGGGTCGCCGCGCAGGCCACTGTTCCGGCCACTGCGTTGGCCGCCGCGTTCGTCGCTCGCGCCGTTCGGCTGCTGCCGCTGCTGCCAGGCGGCGCCCCACGCGGAGGCGGACACCCGGTCCCCGCCGGCCCCGGCCCCGGCCGCCGGGCCCTCGGGGCCCCCGGGAACCCCGGACGGCACCGCGCCGCCGGGCAGGTTGTGCGCGTGGTACTCCACCGCCTCCGCCGTCAGCCGCATGAACGCCTCCTCCAGCGACGCCTGCTGGGGGCTCAGCTCATGGAGCACGATCTGCTGGCGCGCGGCCAGCTCGCCCAGCCGGGCCGCCTCCGTGCCCTCCACCTCCAGGGCGCCGTCCGCCGAGGTGACGGCCGTGATGCCGGCCACCGACAGCGCGTCGCGCAACCGCTCCGGCTCCGGCGAGCGCAGCCGCACATAGGAGCGGGAGTTCTGGGCGATGAATTTTGCCATCGACGTGTCGGCCAGAAGCCGGCCCTGGCCGATCACCACCAAATGCTCGGCGGTCAGCGCCATTTCGCTCATGAGATGGCTGGAGACGAAGACCGTGCGGCCCTCCGCGGCCAGCCGCTTCATCAGATTGCGAATCCAGTGGATGCCCTCGGGATCGAGCCCGTTGACCGGCTCGTCGAACATCAGGATTTCCGGGTCGCCGAGCAGCGCACTGGCGATGCCGAGGCGCTGACCCATACCCAGGGAGAAGCCCTTGGCGCGCTTTTTGGCGACCGGGGTGAGACCCACGAGGTCGAGCACCTCGTCCACGCGGCGGCGCGGGATGCCGTTGCTCTGCGCGAGGCAGAGAAGATGGTTGTACGCGCTGCGCCCGCCGTGCATTGCCTTCGCCTCGAGGAGCGCCCCGATGTATTTCAGCGGATCATGGAGATCGGCGTAGTGCTTTCCGTCGATGCGCACATCACCGGCCGTCGGGTGGTCCAGCCCCAGCATCATCCGCATGGTGGTGGACTTGCCCGCGCCGTTCGGGCCGAGGAAGCCGGTCACCACCCCCGGGTGCACGGTGAACGTCAGCCGGTCCACGGCCAGCTTGTCGCCGTACCGCTTGGTGAGCCCCTCTAGCTCAATCATGCGATTACGTTACGGGGGCCCTGTGCCCCGCGCCACCGGACGGAAACCATCCGCCGGGCCGCGAGGAGCGCGCCCCCGTACGGGGGAACGGGCTCGTGGCCGTGAACGAGGTCCGGGGCGCCGCCCTGGGGGAGGGCCCCGGACCTCGCGACGGCGAGGACGAGAACGCGCCGGAGAGAAGCGCTAGCGGCTCTGCTGCGCCGGGACGCCCCGCGACATCGGCTCGTCGTCGGGCGCGCCGGCCGCGGCGACCGCCGCGCCCGTGAGGGTGGCGAGCATCTCGCGGACGTTGGTCAGCTGGGCGTTGATGCTGTCGCGGCGGTTGGTGAGCGCCGCCAGCTCGCGCTCGGACTCGCTGCGGATGCGGTCGGCCTTGGCATTGGCGTCGGCCACGATGTCCTCGGCCTGGCGCTGCGCGGTCTCCACCGTCTGGCGGGCCCGGCGCTCCGCGTCCGTGCGCAGCTTCTCGGCCTCCAGCCGCAGCTGCTCCGCGCGGTGCTCGATCTCCGCCAGCCGCTTCTCCGCCTTGGCCTGACGGGACGCCAGATCGCGCTCGGACTGCTCCCGGCGCTTGGCGAGGTTGGTCTCGAAGTCGGCGGCGGCCTGGGCCGCCTTGGCGCGCGTCTCCTCGAAGAGGGCGTCCGCCTCCTCGCGCTTGGACTGCGCGTCCTTCTGCGCCTCGGCCCGCAGCGTGGCGGCATCACCCTTGGCCTTGTCGACGATGCGGGCGCCCTCGTCCTCGGCCTTGGCCTTGCGCTCGGCGGCGAACGCCTCGGCGTCGTTGCGCACCTGCTGGGCCGCCGACTCCGCCAGCTCGCGGTGCTGCTCCGCGGCCCGGCGGGCCTCCTCGCGCAGGTCCTTGGCCTCCTCCTCGGCGAGCCGGAGGATCTTCTCGACCCGCGCACCGAGCCCCGCGTAGGACGGCTCGGCGTCGTTGACCTGGGCCTGGGCGTTCTGCGTCTCGAGGTGCAGTTCCTCGATGCGCTTTTCCAGAGAGGTGATACGGGCCAGTGCACTGTCACGGTCGGCGACGAGCTTCGTGATGCGGTCGTCCACCTGCCCGCGGTCGTATCCACGCCGCACGAGCTCGAAGCCGAAGGGGGAGGAAGTGTCGCTCATGGGGTTCCTGTCGAAAGAGACCGGTGAGGTGATAGAGGGAATCCTAGGGGCGTGGGCGGCGTGTCATCGAGTCAATCCCTCGTTTGATCTGGAGAATGACCTCTCTTGACCCCCCTTTTGGGTGGCCCGCCGCCGGGTGGTCGCTACCAGTCGGACGGATGCGGATTTTCCTGATATCCGGATCGATCGCGGCCCGTTTCCCCGCCGTTTTCCCGCCGATGATTCCTCATCAGGATGGCGAGAACATGTCGGTATTGGGCCGGAATACCGCCGGGACCTGGGCAGATCGCGTTCCGTGGACGGCGGCGACCGCGCCGTGCGCACCCCGGCGGCCCCGCGGCGACGGCCGCGCCGCCGCGGCCGATCCGGCCGGCGGATCACCCTTCCGGGCAGCCACCGGCCGGCACCGTCGGACGAACGCACCGGACCCATGCCCTACGCCCTCGCCCGCTGCCGTGGCTAGCGGTCTGACTGTTTGCCACCCGAACGAGTGGCACCCGCGCCGGCGGCCGCCTTGACGCCCCCGTTGTCCTTGCCGCCACCGGCCGGAGCCTCGAAGGACTCCAGCGCCTCCAGCACGTCCTGCACCCGGGAGATCTCGGCGTTGATGTCCTCACGGCGCCGCACCAGCGCCTCGAGTTCCCGCTTGCCCTCGGCGACCACGCGCTCGGCCTCCTCGGCCGCCTCCGCGCGCATGCGCTCCGCGTCCTCGGCCGCCTGCCGGCGCAGCCGCTCCGCCTCGCGCGTCGCCTCCGCGCGCTTCTGCTCCGCCTCCTTGAGGAGGCCCTCGGCCTTCTTCACGGCGGCGATCCGCACCTTGCCGGCCTCGCCCTTGGCGTCCGCCACGAGCTTCTTGGACTTCTCCTCGGCGTCGGCGAGCTGCTCGCTCGCCGCCTTCACCAGCTTGTCCACCCGCTCGCCCGCGGACTTCATGGCCTCCGCGGACTCCCGGCGCGCCCGGTCGTGCAGCTCCTCGACCTCGGACTCGATGCGGGCGCGCAGCTCCTCGGCGCGCTCCCTTATGGCGGTGGAGTCCCGGCGGGCCTCGCCCAGCAGGGTGTCGGCGTCGCTGCGGGCCTTCTCCACCAGGCCGTTGCCCTCGTTGGTCGCCTCGGCGACGATCCGCTCGGCCTCCTTGCGGGCCGCGCCGACCATCGTGTCCGCCTGCTCCTCGGCCGCGGCGGCGGCCCGTACGGCCTCCTCCTGGGCCTTGGCGATGAGCTGGTCCGCCTGCTCGGCGGCCTCGTTGCGGCGCTTGGCGGCGTCCTCGCGCGCCCGGTCGCGGATCTCGTCGGCCGCGGCGCGGGTGCGCTCGGCCTCCTCCTCCGCGGAGCGCAGGGTCTCGGCGGCCCGGGCGGCGATCCGCTCGGCCTCCTCGGTGCCGGCCGCGACCAGCCGCTCCGCCTCCGTCTCGGCGTCCCGCAGCGCCTTCGCGGACTGCTTGGCCATCCGCTCGGTCTCCTCGGTGGCGGCGGTGAGCAGCCGGTCGGCCTCCTCCGTGGCGCCCGACACGAGCTGTTCGGCCTTCCGCGTCGCGTCGCCGACGAGCCGCTCGGCGTCCTCGGTGGCGCCCGTGACCAGCCGGTCCGCCTCCTCCGTGGCCCCGGCCACCAGCCGGTCGGCCTGCTCGGCGGCGTCCGCGCGCAGCTTGCCGGCCTCCTCCCGCGCCTCGGCGCGGGCCCGCTCGGCCTCCTCGCGCGCCTCGGTGCGCAGCCGGTCGGCCTCCGTACGGGCCTCGTCCAGCAGCCGGTCGCTCTCCTCGCGCGCCTCGGTGCGCGCCCGCTCCGCCTCCGCGATGGCCGCGGACGTCGTCCGCTCGGCCAGCGCCTTGGCGGCGTCCGTCTCCTCCTGCGCCTCGCGCCGCAGCCGCGCCGTGTCCTCCGCGGCCCGCTCCCGCTCGGCGTAGGCGTCGGCCCGGACCCGCTCGGCCTCCTCCAGCGCCTCGGAGCGGGTGCGCTCCGCGGCGTGCTCGGCCGCCGAGCGCAGCCCGGCGATCTCCTCCTCGGCCTGCTCGTGCAGCCCCGCGACCGCGTCCCGCACCTGCTGCGCGGTCTGCTCCGCGGCCGACACCAGCTCCGCGGCGCGCCGCTCGGCCTCCTCGACCAGCCGCTCCGCCTCGGCCTGCGCCTCGGTCACCCGCTTGCGCGCCGAGGCCAGCAGCTCCTCGCTCTGCTCCCGGGCCTGCTCGCGCTCGCGCTGCGCCTCCTCGCGGGCGTCCCCGAGCAGCTTCTCGGCCTCGCGCCGGCGCCGGGCGGCCTCCTCCTGGGCGGCGGCCAGCTCCTCCGCCGCCTCGGCGGTGGCCCGCTCCGCGGCGGCGGTCGCCTCCGCCCGCACCCGGTCGGCGGTCTCCTGGGCCTGGGCCCGCAGCCGCTCCGCCTCCGCGGCGGCCTCCGTGCGCAGCCGTACGGCGATGGCCTCGCCCTCGGCGCGCGCGGTCGACGCCTCGGCGGCGGCCTCGTCCCGCAGCCGCTGCGCCTCCTCCTCGGCCTGCTGCCGCAGGGCGCGCAGCCGCTCCGCGGACTCGCTCCGCAGCCGCTCGGTCTCCTCGGCGGCCTCGGTGCGCAGCCGCTCGGCCTCCGTACGGGCCTCGCGCAGCGCCTCCTCGGCGGCGGTCACCCGCGTTTGCGCCTCGTCCCGCAGCCGGGCCAGCTCCTCGGCGGCCTCGGTGCGCCGGGCGGCGACGGCCTCCTCGGTCTCCTCGCGCAGCGCGCGGGCCGCCTCGGCCGCCTCGGTACGGGTCCGCTCGGCCTGCTCGTCGGCCTCGCCGCGCAGCTCCTCCGCCTCGGCGCGGGCCCGCTCCAGGGCCTCCTCGGCCTGGGTGCGCAGCAGCGCCGCCCGCTCGGCGGCCTCGGCGCGCACCCGCTCGCTCTCGGCGCTCGCCCCGCTGCGCAGCTCCTCCGCGTCCGCCTTCGCCTTGGTCAGCAGCTCCTCGGCGGTCCTGGCCGCCTCCTCGATCTGCTGGAGCGCCTCGCGCCGGGCCTCCCCGCGGATGCGCTCGCCCTCGGCGACGGCCTCGGAGCGCAGCTGCTCGGCCTCGCCGCGCAGCCGGCGGGCCTCCTCCTGGAGCTCGACCGTCTTGGCCCGGTACTCCTTGGTGTCGTCCTTGGCCGCGCCCTTGACCTGCTCGGCCCGGGCCTCGGCCTCGGCGCGCAGCCGGTCGGCCTCCGCCTGGGCCTCGCGGCGGATGCGCTCGGCCTCCTCGGCCGCCGCCCGGGTGGTGGCCCGGGCGTCCTCCGACGCCTTGGTCAGCACCTCCTCGGCGGTCCTGGCGGCCTTGGCGAGCTGGGCCGCGCTGTCCTCGGCGGCCTTGGAGCGGGCCGCCTCGGTGGCCTCGGCCACCAGCCGGTCCGCCTCGGCGCGGGCGTCGGCCCGCAGCTGCTCGGCCTCGGCCTTGAGCGCCTCGGCCTCCTTGGTGGCCTCGCCGACCAGCCGGGCGATCTCCGCCTTGGCGGTGCGGGCCCGCTGCTCGTTCTCCGACTCGGCGCTCGCCAGTCGCTTGGCGGCCGCGTCCTTCGCCTCGGCGAGCACCTTCTCGGCCTCGGCGCGCGCGGTGCGCAGCGCCGTCTCGGCCTCCTGCATCCGCTGCTCGGCGCCCCGGCTCAGCTCGGCGGCCTGCTGCCGGGCGAGATCGGCCTCGGCCGCGGTGGAGGAGCGCAGCGCCGTGGCGTGGTCGGTGGCCTCCTGGGCCTGGGTGGAGGCGGCGTTCAGCAGCCGCTCGGCGTCGGTGCGGGCGCGGCGAAGGATCGCTTCGGCTTCCGCGCGGGCGGCCTCGGCCTCGCCGGCGAGCCGCTCGCGGGCCTGCTCGGCGAGGCGGTGCGCCTCGGCGCGGGCCGCGGACAGCGCCTGCTCGGCCTCGGTCCGGGACTCCTCCAGCAGCCGGCGGGCCTGGGCCTCGGTGCGGGCCCGCAGCTGCTCGGCCCAGGCGACGTTCTCGTTGACGTGCGACTCGACGGTCTGCCGCCGCTCGGCCAGCTCCTGGTCCAGGCGCTGCCGGCGGGCCACCGCCTCGGCGTGCAGCTCGGCCTCCAGCCGGGCCTGCCGCTCGGCCTGCTCCTGGAGCAGCCGCTGGGTCTGCGCGCGGGCCTCGCGCAGCTCGCGCTCGGCGTCCGCGCGCAGCTGATCGGCCTGGATCTGCGCATTGCGGAGCAGCTGTTCGGCCTGGTGGGAGACGTTGTCGTAGGCCGGGCGGGTCATCAGGGTGCGACGCGCCTCGTGCAGCTTGGCACGCAGCACCTCGACTTGGTACCCGAGGTCGTCGGCGTGCTGGACCGCCTTCTCCCGCTCCGTCTTCAGCCGCTCCATCTCGGCCTCGAACTTCGAGAGGTGGTCGTCAGCCTCGTAGCGGTCGTAGCCCCGCACTGCGCGGTCCCATCCGTCCCCTGGTCGCGTCGTCACCGGCGCTGCCCTGCCCGTTTCCGGCGCCGGCCCGGTCTGTCGATGAGGCACCGCCCTCTCGGCGGAACGCAGTTGAACGGTGCCTTCCGGAGAATGGTGTCAGATCATCGGCGGGGCATGGGCCGCAGCCCCCAACCCGCGCACCGCCGCGAGTGCACTCTACCGGCCGGAACGGGGGGACGGTCAGTGGTCGTCGGCGGAGGTCACCAGCTCGGTGAGGACTCCGTGACAGTCCTTGGGGTGCAGGAACGTGATGCGCGAGCCCATCGAACCGCGCCGCGGCTCGTCGTAGAGGACCCTGATCCCCTTCTCCCGAATGGCCGCCGCGTCGCCGTCGACGTCGGCGGTGCCGAAGGCGATGTGGTGCACCCCCTCGCCGTTCCTGGCCAGCCACTTGCCGACCGCCGAGTCCTCCCGGGTGGGCTCCAGGAGCTGGAGGTACGAGGCGCCGCCGTCCGAGGTCTCGTTGATCTTGAGCATGGCCTCGCGCACGCCCTGCTCCTCGTTCACCTCGGTGTGGAACACCTCGAAGCCGTACGTGGCACGGTAGAACTCGACAGTTTTGTCGAGGTCGAAGCAGGCGATCCCGATGTGGTCGATACGCGTCAGCATGCCTCCAGTGCACTCCTCGCGCCCGTGATTACGCAACGTGCGCGCGATCACACTCATCGGCCGGTGACCCGGCGGGTACCGCTCAGTACATTGACGCCAAACCCTCGTTCACCTTTCTTCGAAGGGGCCGCACCATGACTGGTAGCACCGGCACCACGTCCGTAATCGTCGCGGGCGCCCGTACGCCCATGGGTCGTCTGCTCGGCAGCCTTCGGAGCTTCACCGGGGTCGACCTCGGCGCCGCCGCCATCAAGGCGGCCCTCGACCGGGCGGGCATCGGCGGCGACCAGGTGCAGTACGTGATCATGGGGCAGGTGCTCCAGGCCGGCGCCGGGCAGATCCCCGCCCGCCAGGCCGCGGTCAAGGCCGGCATCCCCATGCAGGTCCCCGCGCTCACCATCAACAAGGTGTGCCTCTCCGGGCTCGACGCCATCGCCCTCGCCGACCAGCTCATTCGCGCCGGCGAGTTCGACATCGTGGTCGCCGGCGGCCAGGAGTCCATGACCAACGCCCCGCACCTGCTGCCGAAGTCCCGCGAGGGCTACAAGTACGGCGCGGTCCAGATGATCGACGCGATGGCGCACGACGGCCTGACCGACTCCTTCGAGGGCATCGCCATGGGCGAGTCCACGGAGAAGCACAACAGCCGGCTCGGGATCGCCCGCGCCGAGCAGGACGAGTTCGCCGCCCTGTCCCACCAGCGGGCCGCCGCGGCGCAGAAGAACGGCCTGTTCGAGGCCGAGATCACGCCCGTGGAGATCCCGCAGCGCAAGGGCGAGTCGGTGATATTCGCCAAGGACGAGGGGATCAGGCCGGAGACCACGGCCGAGTCGCTCGGCAAGCTGCGCCCCGCCTTCGCCAAGGACGGCACCATCACCGCCGGCACGTCCTCGCAGATCTCCGACGGCGCCGCCGCCGTCGTCGTGATGAGCAAGGCCAAGGCCGAGGAGCTCGGGCTGGAGTGGATCGCCGAGATCGGCGCCCACGGCAATGTCGCGGGCCCCGACAACTCCCTCCAGTCGCAGCCCTCCAACGCCATCCGGCACGCGCTGGGCAAGGCCGGCCTGGGCGTGGCGGACCTCGACCTCATCGAGATCAACGAGGCGTTCGCGGCGGTCGCCGTGCAGTCAATGAAGGACCTGGGCGTGACCCCGGAAAAGGTGAACGTCAACGGCGGCGCGATTGCCCTGGGTCACCCGATCGGGATGTCCGGCGCCCGGATCGTGCTCCACCTCGCCCTGGAGCTCAAGCGGCGCGGCGGCGGCACGGGCGTGGCCGCGCTCTGCGGCGGCGGCGGTCAGGGCGACGCGCTGATCATCCGGGTGCCGCAGAACGGCGGCAAGTAGTCCGCGGGAGCGGCGGGGCCCTACGAGCGCGAGGAGCGGAGCACCGATGGCTGACGTCCCCACCCTGGTCGAGCAGGCGCGGCAGGGCCGGCCGCGCGCCGTGGCCCGGCTGATCTCGCTCGTGGAGGGGGCGTCGCCCCAGCTCCGTGAGGTGATGGCGGCGCTCGCCCCGCTGACCGGCGGCGCGTACGTCGTCGGGCTCACCGGATCGCCCGGGGTCGGCAAGTCGACCTCCACCTCGGCGCTGGTCAGCGCGTATCGGAGGATCGGCAAGCGGGTCGGGGTGCTCGCCGTCGACCCGTCCTCGCCGTTCTCCGGCGGGGCGCTCCTCGGCGACCGGGTGCGCATGAGCGACCACGCCTCCGACCCGGGGGTCTACATCCGCTCCATGGCCACCCGCGGCCACCTCGGCGGACTGGCCTGGGCCGCGCCCCAGGCCATCCGGGTGCTGGACGCGGCCGGCTGCGACGTGGTGCTGGTGGAGACCGTCGGCGTCGGCCAGTCGGAGGTGGAGATCGCCTCCCAGGCCGATACGAGCGTGGTGCTGCTCGCGCCCGGCATGGGCGACGGCATCCAGGCCGCCAAGGCCGGCATCCTGGAGATCGGCGACGTGTACGTGGTCAACAAGGCCGACCGGGACGGCGCGGACGCCACCCACCGCGAGCTCAACCACATGCTCGGCCTGGGCGAGGCGCGCGGGCCCGGCGACTGGCGGCCCCCCATCGTCCGGACCGTCGCCGCGCGCGGCGAGGGCATCGACGAGGTCGTCGAGGCGCTGGAGAAGCACCGGGCCTGGATGGAGGAGCGGGGCGTCCTCGCCGAGCGGCGGCGGGCGCGGGCCGCGCACGAGGTGGAGACCATCGCGGTCACCGCGCTGCGGGAGCGGATCGGCGACCTGCGCGGGGACCGGCGGCTCGACGCGCTGGCCGAGCGGATCGTCGCGGGCGAGCTCGACCCGTACGCGGCGGCGGACGAGCTGGTGGCCGGCCTCACCGAGTCGCCCGCGGCGGGCTCCGCGTAGCCGTCCGCCGCGGGCGCGAGGTGCCCGCGCGCCTCGCCCAGGCCGAGCATGTGGTTGAGCTCGCGGTGGG
>NZ_JBPQTV010000198.1:0-11721 GCF_051386515.1 Streptomyces sp. URMC 123
CGGCGGCCCGGCAGTCCGCGGCCCGGCCGACCGGCCCCGTCCCCGCCGCCGCGCGACCCCTTCGGGTGGATCGAGGAGGAGCGGCGCGCGCGCCACCGCGCGGGGCTCGTCCGCACCCTGCGCCCGCGCCCCGCCGACTCCGCCCTGCTGGACCTGGCGAGCAACGACTACCTCGGCCTGGCGCGCCACCCGGAGGTCACCGGCGCGGCCGCCGACGCCGCACGCCGCTGGGGCGCCGGCGCCACCGGGTCCCGGCTGGTCACCGGCTCCACCGAGCTGCACGCGGAGCTGGAGGCCGAGCTCGCCGCGCACTGCGGCTTCGAGGCCGCGCTCGTGCTGTCCTCCGGCTACGCCGCCAATCTCGCGGCCGTCACCGCGCTCGCCGGCCGGGGCGCGCTCATCGTCTCGGACGCGCACAACCACGCCTCGCTCATCGACGGCTGCCGGCTCGCCCGGGCCGGGACGGCCGTGGCCCCCCACGCCGACCCGCGGGCCGTCGGCGAGCTCCTCGGCGCCCACGGCGGCGGGCGGGCCCTGGTCGTCACCGACTCCGTGTTCTCCGTGGACGGCGAGACCGCCCCGCTGCCGGCCCTCGCCGACGCCTGCCGGGCGCACGGCGCCGCGCTGCTGGTGGACGACGCGCACGGGTTCGGCGTGCTGGGCGAGGGCGGGCGGGGAGCCCTGTGGGCGGCGGGCCTGGCGGGCGCGCCGGACGTCGTCGCCACCGTCACTCTGTCGAAGTCCCTCGGCAGTCAGGGCGGCGCGGTGCTCGGCCCGGCCCGGGTCGTCGAACACCTGGTCAACACCGCGCGCAGCTTCATCTTCGACACCGGGCTCGCTCCCGCCGCGGCGGGCGGCGCGCTGGCCGCGCTGCGGCTGCTGCGCCGGGAACCCGAGCGCGCCGCGCGCGCCCGGGCGGTGGCCGGTGCCCTGCACCGGGAGCTGACGGCGGCCGGGCTGACCGCCGCGCCGCCGGACGCCGCGGTGGTGTCGGTGCGCGCGCCCTCCCCCGGGGCGGCGGTCGGCTGGGCCGCGGACTGCCGGGCCGCCGGGCTGGTGGTGGGCTGTTTCCGCCCGCCGTCCGTGCCCGACGGCGTCTCCCGGCTGCGGCTCACCGCCCGCGCGGATCTGACGGACCGGCGGATCGCGGAGGCCGTCGGGGTGATCGTCGCGACCGCCCCGGCCGGGGCCAGGGATCTCAGCGGCAGTCGAACGCCCCCTCTCTGACCGCCGCCAGGAATGCGGCCCAGGCGGGGCGGGGGAAGAGCAGCGCGGGACCGGCCGGGTTCTTGGAATCGCGCACGGCGAGGGTCCCGGAGCCGAACGGTGCCGTTTCCACGCAGTTGTTCATTCCCGTACTGAAGCTGCTGCGCTGCCATGGAGCGTCGGTCAGAGTCTCACTGGAGGGTACGTACCGAGGCATTGCGGACATGGTGCCTCCTTACGCGCCATCGCCGATTGCGGCAATGAAAGCCAACGATTCGTCGCACGAGAGGGCGTGCCCCCGCAGCGTGTCGAACGCATCGCTGTACGCCCTGAGGTCTTCTTTCCGGTCCAAGTGCAGACTACTCGTCAAATGGTCGAGAACAACCACGTCCAGATCGGCCATGCGAGGAAAGGAAAAGATAACGAAAGGGCCGGTGATGCCGATGTGGACACCGCTGGAGAACGGCAAAACCTGCAGCCGCACATGGGGCAGCGAACCGACCTCCACGAGATGGCCCAATTGCTCCGCCATGACCCCGGGGCCGCCCGGCTCCCGGCGCAGCACCGCCTCGTCCAGGACCGCGTGCAGCTCCAGCGGCGGATCGGCCGCCAGCACCGCCTGCCGGGCCATGCGGACCTCGACGAACTCCTCGACTCGCGACCTGGCGTGCGGAATGGCGGAGAGCGCCGCCTCGGTCACCGCCCGGGCGTATGCCGGGGTCTGCAGCAGGCCGGGGACCACATGGGTCTCCAGCGTGCGCGCCCGGACCGCTTCCGCTTCCAGGCTGATGAAGTCACGGTACTCCGGGGGCAGCAGCCGGCGGTAGGCGTGCCACCAGCCACCCCGCGCGCCGTCGCCGTTGTTCCCCTCGCCGCCGCAGAGTGCCTCCAGCAGGGCGCGCAACTCCGGATCGGTCACGCCGTAGGCGTCGAGGAGCCGGGTGACGTCCGAGGGTTTGACCGCGCTCCGCCCCGTCTCGATCCGGCTCACCTTCGACTGGTGCCAGCCCACCCGACAGGCCGCCTCGTCACTGGTGAGCCCGGCCAGATCGCGCTGTCGCCGCAGCTCGGCGCCGAGCTTGCGACGGCGCACCGCGGGACCGTGCTGCATGACCCCTCCTGAGGTTGCTGGTGTCCCGGATCTCTCGGACCTCTCGCCTCGTGCCGAGGAGACAGTCTGCCCGCCGCATGCGGTTTTCCGTAGCAGAGTTCACCGCTTCGAGCGATAGATATATGCGCATCTTGGGGGATCGCCCCCTTTCGCGGCAGCATGAGAGGGCACTTGGGTGTGCAGCGGCCGGCCGGAGCCGCTCCCACCGCCCCCCGGGGCGCCGGAGCGAGGCCCGGTGGAAAGGGACAGCATCGCCATGGCAGACCACCATGAAGCATCCGTCACGCTGCCGAGCGATCCGGCGTCGGTCACCCGGGCGCGGAGGTACGTGACGTCCGTCCTCGGCGAATGGGGGCTGCCGGACGGCGCGGAGGAGGCGGACACCGTCCGCGTCATCGTCTCCGAGCTCGCCACCAACGCCGTTCAGCACACGTTCGGACTCTCGCCCACCTTTACGGTGAAGCTCCATCTCGACCGGGACGAACAGCTGCGGATCGGGGTGACCGACAGTCACCCGCGCTGGCCGAGGCGGCTGCCCGCCGCGGTGCAGCAGGACAACGGCCGGGGCATGGTCATCATTCGCTGGCTCACCGCCGAGTCGGGCGGCAAACTCTCCGTCATTCCGACGGCGGAGGGCGGAAAGACGGTATGGATCGCGCTGCCGTGGCCGGTTCCCGCCGCGCATTGAGCGAAGAGGTCGTTGAAAGGCGCGAGGACAGGGCCGACGAGGCCCGGGGGGCCGTGCCGAATACCGTCACGTATTGCGGCCGAAAGGTTCTCGTAATCGGCGCGCAATAGTGCCTGTCGCTTTTCGGCCGCGCGGGCGCCCGTCCGCGGCCGGCACCGAGGGGACGGCACCGGGGACGGCATCAGGGACTGCGCCGGGGAGGGCATCGGAGGCGGCGCCGGGGACGGCGCAGCACCGAGGGACGGCTCGTCCTTCGCGGTGCCCGGCCTCGGCCGGGCACCGCTCGGCGGTTTCAGTTGACGCGTCCGTAGGAGACGCTACGGGTCCAGATCTTCTCCAGGCGCACCACGGCGCCGCGCTTGGGGGAGTGCCAGATTCTGCCCTGCCCCGCGTAGATGCCCACATGGTGGATGTAGCCACCGGAGTGGAAGAAGACCAGATCACCCGGCTGGCGCTGGGACGCGGGGACGTGGGTGGTCCGGTTGTACTGGGCCGCGGCCGTGCGGGGGAGCTGCTTGCCGACTCGCTTGAAGGAGTACTGCGTCAGCCCCGAGCAGTCGAAGCTGTACGGCCCGGCGGCACCCCATCGGTACGGGGCGCCCTTCTTGGATGCCGCTATGTGCAGCGCCTTCGTGGACGCTGTCAGGGACTGGGCCTCCGGCGCGGCGCCGGGGACCAGCAGGGTCCCGCCGACGGCCGCGAGAGTGAGGGCGGAGACGGCGCCGGCCCGGGAGATGAACGCCGGGCGAGCGGACGGTGAGCGGTTCTCGGCGGAGGGGTCTTCTGCGGAATGATCTGTGGAACGATGATGTCCATGCGCGGACATGCGCAAACCCTTCGTCATCCGCCTATGAAGGATGACCTGTCGGGTTCGGGCTGGCGAAGATGCCCGGCCGCTGCTGCGGCTTCACCCCAAGGGGCGGCGGCGTGGTGTGCGGTCGCCCCGGACTGCTCGGGTCCTCCACTCCTGCCGATTCCCTGATGTCGACCAGGCGTCCGGTGCGGCGGCAGGACTCGGCGTGCGCCCGGACCGCCCCGCCACGGCGGCGGGGGCTTGTCGTCGAAGCGATCGTCACGCACCGCCGCCGCCGATTCCGAGTCGAAACGGCCGTTTGTGAGCCTCCTCACGACTGCTCCGTTCAGGTGGACAAAACCCCATTCGCTCCGGACGGGCTTTCCGGCACGAGCCTCTGACCAGCGGCGGAGCGGATCGTACGAGGCGGGGGCTCGGCGTCCTGCGCAAGTCGATCAGGCTGGTCGTCCAGTGATCCCTTCGCCGATCGAGTGAGCCCGATCGGCGTAGGGCGGGTCGGTACGGCGATCCGCCGCCCTCAACTTGGCTGTGCCGGTGGCACGGTGACCGGGATCGCGCGCCGTTCCCCGACCCCCGCTCAGGGGGTTCGCACCGCGGTGAGGTGGTGTGCGCCGCGTTCGCCGCGCTCGTCCGCCGGTCTCGGCGTGACACGCGGCGCGACGGGCCCGGGCCGCGGTCCCCGGCCGCAGCGGTCGGGCGGGCCCGCGCACCGACCGACGACCCGTACGACGCCGCGTCAGTTCGTGTGCTCCGCAGCCGACTTGGGGCGCTGGCGCCTCGCCGTGCCGCGACGCGGGGCTCGCCGCGGGAGTGGGGGAGCGCCCCGCTCGCCGCCGTCGGGTTCGCCCCGGTCACCGGTCGCCGCCCGCCCGCGCCAGGCGGTCGCCATGGGTCGCACCGCGGGCGGCACGATCGTCACCGCGCGCCGCACGCGCCGTCCGGCGACGGTGATCGCCGATGTCCATGGGGACGCAAAAGGACAGTTAACACGGTGGAAAAGGTTGCGCAGTAATGTGCAATTCCCTCGCCCGAGCGGAAGAACCGCACTTCAGCGGGGGTTTGACCTCGGATAGTGTCCCGCTGCGTCCAGGCGGGACCCGGGGTCGGCACAACTGCCGCGCGCCGGTGTGAACCGCCGGGCGCCCATCGCCCGTGAACGGGGCGAAGGGGACGACTGTGAGGTGGGAAGCGTGCAACTGACTCCGCATGAGCGGGACCGACTGCTCATTCATGTGGCCGCCGACGTGGCGCGCAGGCGCCGGGACCGCGGAGTGCGCCTCAACCACCCGGAGGCGGTCGCGCTGATCACCACCCACATCCTGGAGGGCGCCCGCGACGGCCGCACGGTGGCCGAACTCATGGCGTCCGGCCGTACGGTCCTCACCCGGGACGACGTCATGGAGGGCATACCCGAGATGATTCACGACGTCCAGGTCGAGGCGACCTTCCCGGACGGCACCAAGCTGGTCACCGTCCACGAGCCGATCGCGTGACGGGGGCCGCGCCGATGATCCCCGGAGAGATCCTGCACGCGCCGGACCCCGTGGTGCTCAACGAGGGCCGCGAGGTGACCCGGCTGACCGTGCTCAACGCGGCCGACCGGCCCGTCCAGGTGGGCTCCCACTACCACTTCGCCGAGGCCAACCCCGGTCTGGACTTCGACCGGACCGCGGCGTACGGCCTGCGGCTCGCCGTCGCCGCCGGCACCGCCGTGCGCTTCGAGCCGGGCATCCCCGTCGAGGTCGAGCTGGTGCCCCTCGCCGGCCGGCGCGTGGTGCCGGGGCTGCGCGGGGAGACGGGCGGAGCGTTGGACGCGCGGCGCGCGTCGCCGCGCCCCGGGGCGTCGCCGTCCGCCGCGGCCCGCTCCCCGCTCCCGGCCGGAGCGACGGCGCCACAGGCAGGGGTGGCGAACGCGTCCGACGCCGGGCGTCCGCCGGCGCCGGCCGGCGCGGGGGCGCGGCATGGCTGAGCTCACCCGCGCCGCCTACGCCGACCTCTATGGGCCCACCACCGGCGACCGCGTACGCCTCGCCGACACCGATCTGTTCGTCGAGATCGAGCGCGACCTCTCCGGGGGCCCCGGATCGGCCGGCGACGAGGCGGTCTTCGGCGGCGGCAAGGTGATCCGCGAGTCCATGGGCCAGGCCCGTACGACCCGGGCCGAGGGCGCGCCCGACACCGTGATCACCGGCGCCCTGGTGCTCGACCACTGGGGCGTCGTCAAGGCCGACGTGGGCCTGCGGGACGGCCGGATCACCGCCCTCGGCAAGGCGGGGAACCCCGACACCATGGACGGTGTCCACCCCGACCTCGTCATCGGGCCCGAGACCGAGATCATCGCCGGCAACGGCAAGATCCTCACCGCGGGCGCCATCGATGCCCATGTCCACTTCATCTGCCCGCAGATCGCCGACGAGGCACTGGCCGCCGGCATCACCACCCTGGTGGGCGGCGGCACCGGACCGGCCGAGGGCAGCAAGGCCACCACCGTCACCCCCGGGCCCTGGCACCTCGCCGCGATGTTCGCGGCCATGGAGGCGTACCCCGTCAACATCGGGCTGCTCGGCAAGGGCAACACCATGTCCCGGGACGCCCTCCACAGCCAACTGCGCGGCGGGGCGCTCGGCTTCAAGATCCATGAGGACTGGGGCGCCACCCCGGCCGTCATCGACGCCTGTCTGAGCGTCTGCGACGAGACCGGCGCACAGCTCGCCATCCACACCGACACCCTCAATGAGGCGGGCTTCGTCGGGGACACCCTCGCCGCCATCGCCGGCCGGTCGATCCACGCGTACCACACCGAGGGCGCGGGCGGGGGGCACGCGCCGGACATCATCACGGTGGTCTCCGAGCCGAACGTGCTGCCCAGCTCCACCAACCCCACCCGGCCGCACACCCTCAACACCGTCGACGAACACCTCGACATGCTGATGGTCTGCCACCATCTCAACCCGGCCGTCCCCGAGGACCTCGCCTTCGCCGAGTCCCGCATCCGGCCCAGCACCATCGCCGCCGAGGACGTGCTGCACGACCTCGGCGCCATCTCGATCATCTCCTCCGACTCCCAGGCCATGGGGCGCGTCGGCGAGGTGGTGCTGCGCACCTGGCAGACCGCCCATGTGATGAAGCGGCGGCGCGGGGCGCTGCCCGGCGACGGCCGCGCGGACAACCACCGGGCCCGTCGCTATGTCGCCAAATACACCATCAACCCGGCCGTCGCCCAGGGCCTCGACGGCGAGATCGGCTCCGTGGAACCCGGCAAGCTCGCCGACCTCGTGCTCTGGGAGCCGGCCTTCTTCGGGGTCAAGCCGCAGCTCGTCCTCAAGGGCGGACAGATCGCGTACGCGCAGATGGGCGACGCCAACGCCTCCATCCCCACCCCGCAGCCCGTGCTGCCGCGCCCGATGTTCGGCGCGCTCGGCCGGGCCCCGGCCCGCAACTCCGTGAACTTCGTCGCCCCGGCCGCGCTCGACGACGGGCTGCCGGAACGGCTGGGCCTGGAGAAGCGGTTCGCCGCGATTCGCGGCACGCGCGGGGTGACCAAGGCGGACATGCGGGAGAACGACGCCCGGCCGCGGGTGGAGGTGGACCCGGACACCTTCACGGTGACGATCGACGGCGACGCCGTGGAGCCGGCCCCCGCCCGGGAACTGCCCATGGCCCAGCGCTACTTCCTCTTCTGATGACAGCCGTCGACGAGACCGCCGCCCCGCAGGGCGAGGCCACCCGAGCCGGCGCCCGGTCCACCGCCGAGGGGCGGCCGCGTGCGTCGCTCGCCGCGCTGCTCGTCCTCGGTGACGGGCGCTTCCCGGCCGGCGGCCACGCCCACTCCGGGGGCGTGGAGGCCGCCGTCCTGGCGGGCCGGGTCCAGGGGCCGCTCGACCTGGCGGACTTCTGCCGGGGCCGGCTGCACACCGCCGGGCTGGTCGCGGCGGCCCTCGCCGCCGCGGCGGCGGCCGGCCTCGACCCGCTGGAGCTCGACGAGGCGGCCGACGCCCGGACCCCCTCGCCCGCGCTGCGGCTCGCCGCGCGCCGGCTCGGCCGGCAGATGGCCCGCGCCGCCCGCGCGGCATGGCCCTCGGCCGCGCTCGACGCGCTCGCCGCGGCCCGGCCGCGCGGCGCCCATCAGCCCGTGGTCCTCGGGCTGCTCGCCCGGAGCGCGGGCCTGGGCCCGCTCGACGCCGCGCAGCTGGCCGCGTACGAGTCGGTGAGCGGGCCCGCCACCGCCGCCGTGCGGCTGCTCAGCCTCGACCCGTTCGACGCGACCGCCGTCCTGGCCGGGCTCGCCCCCGAGCTGGACGAGGTGGCGGCGCGCGCCGCCGACGCCGCCGAGCGGGCCCTCGTGGCGGGGCCGGCGGCGCTGCCCTCCGCCTCCGGGCCGCTGCTCGACATCGGGGCCGAGCGCCACGCGGCCCGCGCCGTACGCCTCTTCGCCTCGTGACCGATCCCCTCGCGGGCGGCGCGCCGCCCCATGCCGCGCCCCATCCCGTACGGCACCCCCACGGGCCGCACGCCATCCCGTACGGCACCCCCTCTCGTACCGCGTCCACCGACCACCGCGCCCCATCTCCTACCGCATCCACCGAGCACGGGAGCACCCGCCATGCACCTCGACCACCCCGAGACGTACCCCCACCGCCACAGCTACGGCCCGGCCGAGCCGCGGCGCCCCGACGGCACCCGCAGGGCCCTGCGCATCGGGCTCGGCGGGCCCGTCGGGTCCGGGAAGACCGCCACCGTCGCCGCCCTCTGCCGGGCGCTGCGCGAGGAGCTGTCCATCGCCGTGGTGACCAATGACATCTACACCCGGGAGGACGCGGAGTTCCTGCTGCGCGAGGCCGTGCTGCCGGCGGAGCGGATCACCGCGGTCGAGACCGGCGCCTGCCCGCACACCGCGATCCGGGACGACATCTCCGCCAACCTGGAGGCCGTGGAGGATCTGGAGGAGGCCGTGGGCCCGCTCGATCTGATCCTCGTCGAGTCCGGCGGGGACAACCTCACCGCGACCTTCTCCAAGGGGCTCGTCGACGCCCAGCTCTTCGTCATCGACGTGGCCGGCGGCGACGACATCCCGCGCAAGGGCGGCCCCGGGGTCACCACCGCCGACCTGCTGGTGGTCAACAAGACCGACCTCGCGCCGTACGTCGGCTCGGACCTGGGGCGGATGGCCCGGGACGCCAGGGAGCAGCGCGGCGAGCTGCCCGTCCTCTTCACCTCGCTGGCCGCCGAGGGCGGCGTCGGCCCGATCGCCGACTGGGTGCGCGAGCGGGTCCGCGACTGGACCGCGGTGCCGGTGTGACGGCCTCCGCCGCGCACGCCTCCGCCGTCGTCGCCACCGCCCGGATCACCGCCGCGCTCGACGCCCGGGGCACCACCGTGCTGCCGGAGCTCACGGGGGAGGGCCCCCTGGCCCCGCGCCGGGTCCGCGCGCACGGCGCCGGGGCGGCCGTCTGCCTGGTGGGCGCCATGAGCGCACCGCTCGGCGGGGACCGGCTGCGGATCGAGACCCGGGTGGGGGCGGGGGCGGCGCTGCGGGTGACCTCGGCGGCGGCCACGCTGGCGCTGCCCGGCCGGACGGGCGCCGCCGCCCACTACGACGTGGCGCTGGAGGCGGCGGACGGCGCCCGGCTCGGCTGGCTGCCCGAGCCGCTGATCTGCGCCGGCGGCAGCGAGCTGCGGGCCACCACCCGGGTGGCGGCCGCGCCCGGCGCCCGGGTGCTGCTGCGCGAGGAGCAGATCCTCGGCCGCAGCGGCGAGCGGCCGGGCCGGCTCGCCACCCGGCTCACCCTGTGTCTCGGCGGCCGGACGCTGCTCGACCAGGAGAGCGGCTACGGCCCCGGCGCGCCCGGCTGGGACGGCCCGGCGGTGCTCGGCGCCCACCGGGCCGTCGGGCAACTTCTCGTGGTCGATCCGGACTTCGACGGCGCGCCGCCGCCGGTGCGGTTCGCGGGCGACGGCGGCGCGGGCGGGGAGGGCGTCCTGGTGCCGCTGGCCGGCCCGGCCGCGCTGGCCACCGCCGTCGCCCCCGACGGACTCCGGCTGCGCCGGCTGCTCGACGAGCTCGCCGCGCAGCTCACGGGTTGGTAAAGAACACCAGTACGACCTGTTCGACGGGCCACCGCAGACGACAAGATCCCCCTGCAAGCTCTGTGACCACCGCCGCCGTTCGGCGGCGAACCCTGCAGGGGGAACATCTGTGAGACGCGCAAGCGTGCTCGGCTCCGCCGGCGCCCTGATGGCGGGAACGTTCATCCTCGGCGCGGCGGCCGCGCCGACGGCCAACGCCACGCCCCAGCGCCCCGCCGTCGACCTCGAGTCCTGGGGTGTCCGAATAGCCGCCGCCCGTGCGGCGGCCACGGGCATCGACTGGACGGCCTGCCCCGAGGACTGGGGCCTGCCCGCCCCGATCCAGTGCGGCTATGTGACGGTTCCGCTGGACTACGCCAAGCCCCACGGCCGCACCATCAAGATCGCGGTCGACCGGATCGGCAACACCGGCAAGCCCTCCGAGCGCCAGGGCGCTCTCCTCTACAACCCGGGCGGCCCCGGCGGTTCGGGCATGCGGTTCCCGCTGCGCGTCACCAACAAGTCGCCGCTGTGGACGAAGACCGCCGCGGCGTACGACTTCGTCGGCTTCGACCCGCGGGGCGTCGGCCGCTCCACCCCGATCTCCTGCGTCGACCCCCAGGAGTTCGTCAAGGCCCCCAAGGCCGACCCGGTGCCCGACAGCGAGGCCGACAAGCGCGCCCAGCGCAAGCTGGCCCGCGAGTACGCGGACGGCTGCCACGAGCGCAGCGGCTGGATGCTGCCGCACATGACCACGCCGAACACCGCCCGCGACATGGACGTCATCCGCGCCGCCCTCGGTGAGAAGAAGCTCAACTTCCTGGGCGTCTCCTACGGCACCTACCTCGGCGGCGTCTACGCGACCCTCTTCCCGACGCACGTCCGCCGCATGATCGTGGACAGCGTCGTCAACCCCTCGCGGGAGAAGATCTGGTACCAGGCCAACCTGGACCAGGACGTCGCCTTCGAGATGCGCTGGAACGACTGGAAGAAGTGGGTGGCGGCGAACGACGCGGCCTACCACATCGGCGACACGCCGGAGAAGGTCCAGCGCCAGTGGGAGACGCTGCGCGCCACCGCCAAGAAGAAGCCGATCGGCGGGGTCGTCGGCCCCGCCGAGCTGATCAGCTTCTTCCAGGGCGCGCCGTACTACGACTCGTCGTGGACCGTCGTCGCCACCGCGTGGAGCAAGTACCTCGCCGGTGACGAGAAGGCCCTCGTCGAGGCGGCGGGACCGGACCTGGGCGACACCCGGGGCAACATCGCCGCGGAGAACTCCAACGCCGTCTACACCGCGGTCGAGTGCGCCGACGCCAAGTGGCCCACCGACTGGCGCACCTGGGACCGGGACAACACCGCCCTGCACCAGAAGTACCCGTTCATGACCTGGTCCAACGCCTGGATGAACCTGCCCTGCGCCACCTGGAAGGGCCCGCAGCGCACCCCGGTGGACGTCCGCTCGCACGCCGGGCTGCCGCCGGTGCTGATCGTCCAGGCCGAGCGGGACGCCGCCACCCCGTACGAGGGCGCCGTCGAGCTGCACAAGCGGCTCAAGGGCTCGCGTCTGATCACCGAGAAGAACGCCGGTTCCCACGGTGTGACCAGCCTCGTCAACGCCTGTGTCAACGAGCGGGTGGACGCGTATCTGCTGGAGGGCAAGGTCGACGCCCGGGATGTGACGTGCGAGCCGCACGCCGTGCCGAAGCCGGCCCCGGCCGCGCCCGCCGCCAAGGCGTCGGCCGCCGAGACGCCCGCCGCCGAGGCCGCGCCCGCCGCGCGGCGCTGACGCGCCACGGTTGAACCGGGAGGGGACGGCCGGCACCGCCGGCCGTCCCC
>NZ_JBPQTV010000199.1:0-11669 GCF_051386515.1 Streptomyces sp. URMC 123
GCCGCGCGGGTCCTGGCCGACGACGGGCGGCTCGCGGTGCACGCGGGGAGCCCCGGGGCGCGGCCGGCGGCGTACTGGACCGTGGAGGCCACGGTCCGCTCCGTGGGGCTGCGGACGCTGCCGTACCGCGTCGGCGGGCGGCTGTCGCGGTTCGTCGGCGGACCGGACCGGGCCTCGACGGCGGAAAAGGCACCGGACGACTGGGGCTTCGTCCTCGCGTCCTTCCGCCGGCCGCGGCCGACCCTGTCACCGGAGGCACCGGCGCTGCGGTCGCTGACGCGGGCGACGCTGCGGGACGCGGTGCTCCCGAGGACGCGGCGGATGCCGCCCTCGACGCTGATGCACCCGCGCTACCTGGACTGACGCGCCGGCTCGCTGCGCGAGCGTGTGGCGCGAACTTCGGCCGAGGGCGTCCACCTGTGCCTCCAGCGGCCGCTGGCAGTCGTCCCCCACTGGACACACCCTGGGCGGGCCGCAGGACACGGCCGTGTCCAGGGACCGCGCCGCCCGGCGCCGCCGGGGCCGGCCCGGGCGGGGCGGCGCTCCGCCCTGCGGCCCCCGGCCGGGGGCGCTGGAGTCGGCCCCGAGCCCGGGCACCTCCGCGCGTCGATGAGGTGTCGCGGGCACGCCTCCGGGGCCGTCGGCCGGGGCCGTGCGAGGGGCCGCGCCGCCCGGCGCCGCCGGGGCCGGCCCCAGCGGGGCGGCGCTCCGTTCTGGGCGCTGGGCGCCCTCGCGTGGCGATGCGAACTGGCGGGCAACCCCTGGGCCACCCGGCGCGGGGGCGCCGGGTGCGCAGGTCATCGCGAGGACGGGGCGGGAAACGGCCGCCCGTGGGTAGGCTCGGGACCATGGAGCACGAGGCGTTCGTTCCGTTCCCCGCCGAAACCGTTCGGCAGGCTCTCACCGACCCCGCCCGCGTATCCCGCTGCGTGCCCGGCTTCCAGCGGGACGCCGACGACTCGGCCCCGCCGCTCACGGGCCGGCTGCGGCTGAGGATCGGCGGCTCGACGATCACGTACCGGGGAGCGCTGCGCATCACCGCCCTCGACAGCGGCGACCTCGCCGTCGAGGCGGAGGGCGCGGAGGCCCGGGGCAGCGGCTCGGTCAAGCTCACGCTGACGATCCGGCCGGTCGACGCCGACGGCGGCACCACGCTCGTGTGCACCGGCACCGTCTCGGGCGACGGCCGGATCACCGACGTGGAGGAGGCCACCGCGGTCGCCGCCGGACACCGTCTGCTGGACCGTTGCGCCGCAGAACTGGCGGCCGACCTGGAGACCACCCCGATCGGCCCGACGGGGGTGGCGGCCCAGCCCGGTGCCGAGGCGGACAGCGGCCCGCGTACCGGCGCGGCGGACGCCGGACCCCGTACGGACGAGGGGGAGCCCGGAGAGGGCGGCCGTGCGCCACGGCGCGGCAGGCTCGACGCGGACGACGACAACCAGCCCGTGATTCCCGGCATTCCGGCGCCCGACAGCCACGACCGCCCGCACGCGCAGCCGCACGCGCAGTCGCCCGCGGGCGCCGACGAGGCCGAGGGCGGCCCGGCGGCGACGGGCGGCGCCTCGGCGAAGGGCGGCTCCGCCGCCAAGGGCACGGAGCCCGGCGAGTCGGCCGCCGCCGCGGAGCGGCCAGAGGCGGGCGGCCCCACCGAGCCGGGCGAACCCACCGGCCCCGGCGGCCCCACGAGACCCGCAAGACCCGCGGAGCCCACCAAACCCACCGGACACACTGGGCGCACCAAACCCACCGGACCCACCGGGCCCACGGAGTCCACCGGGCCCGGCGGAGCCACCCGTTCCGGCGAGCCCTCGCCGCCCCCCGCTCCGGACGACGCCACCGCCTTCGGCGCGGGCCACGCCGAGTTCGCCGGTGCCACCGGCCACGACGAGACGGACACCCCCGCCGAGCCGCCCGCCGAGGCGGCGCACGCCCGGCGCACGATGATCGGCCGCAGCGCCGAGGAGGTCGACCACGCGCCGCCCCGCGGGCGCTACGCGCCCGTGCCCGCCCCGCAGCCCGGCGGCGCCGGCGCGACCCTGCGCTGGGCGGCGCCCGCCGCGGCCGTCCTGCTCGCGTCCGCCGTCGTCGTCGGCCGGATTCTGCGCCGCCGGCACCACTGAGGGCGGGCTCCGGGGCTAGGGTCGGAGGGGTGAGCACTGACAACACCACGGACATCCGACTCGCGGCCGGCGACACCGAGTTGACCGTGCTTCCCGAGCGCGGCTGCCGGATCGGCTCCCTGCGGGTCGGCGGCACGGAACTGCTGCGGCAGGGCCCCCGGTACGGCTCGTTCCCCATGGTCCCCTGGTGCGGGCGCATGGCGTACGGCGAGTTCCGCAACGGCGGTGAGCTGCACCGGATGCCGGTGAACTCCCCGCCGCACGCGATTCACGGCACCGGCCGGGACACCGCCTGGCGCACCGCCCGCGCGGACAAGTCGTCGGCGGTCTTCACCTATGAGCTCGCCGAGCCCTGGCCGCACCCCGGGCGGGTCACCCAGGTGGTGGAGCTGACCGAGGACTCCCTCACGCTGACCATGGGCGTCGAGGCGCTGGTCGACTCGTTCCCCGCCCAGGCGGGCTGGCACCCCTGGTTCCTGCGCCACCTCGACAACGGCGACGGCGACGGCGGCCGTCCCGGCGACGGCCCCGGCGTCGAGATCGACTTCACCGCCGCGTGGCAGGAGGAGCGCGGCGAGGACCACCTGCCGACCGGCCGCAGGATCGCGCCCCGGCCGGGCCCCTGGGACGACTGCTTCGGCATGCCGGAGGGGGTGAACGTGACGCTGACCTGGCCCGGGCGGCTGGAGCTCACGGTCGCCAGCCGCGCGGAGTGGGTGGTGATCTACGACGAGCAGGAGGAGGCCGTCTGCGTCGAGCCGCAGTCCGGACCGCCGAACGGCCTCAACACCCTGCCCCGCCTGGTGACGCCCATCGACCCCCTGGAGATCTCCACGACCTGGAGCTGGCGCCGCCTCGACGGGTCGTAGCGGGCGCGCCGGTTAGTCTCATGCGTATGAGCGATGCGCGTGATGCCCTGCTGCGGCAGATCAAGGACAAGGCCGTAGTGCACGGCAAGGTGACCCTCTCCTCCGGCAAGGAGGCCGACTACTACGTCGACCTGCGCCGGATCACCCTGGACGGGGAGGCCGCGCCGCTGGTCGGACAGGTCATGCTCGACCTCACCGCCGACCTCGACTACGACGCCGTGGGCGGGCTCACGCTGGGCGCCGACCCGGTCGCCACCGCGATGCTGCACGCCGCCGCCGCGCGCGGCCGCACGCTCGACGCCTTCGTCGTGCGCAAGGCGGGCAAGGCCCACGGCCTCCAGCGCCGCATCGAGGGCCCGGACGTCGCGGGCCGCCGCGTGCTCGCGGTCGAGGACACCTCGACCACCGGCGGCTCCGTGCTGACCGCCGTCGAGGCGCTGCGCGAGGCCGGCGCGGAGGTCGTCGGCGTCGCCGTGATCGTCGAGCGCGGTGCCGCGCCGGCGATCGCCGAGGCGGGGCTGCCGTACTACCAGGCGTACGGTCTCGACGACCTCGACCTGGGCTGAGCCCGGCCGGCCCGGCCCGCCCGGCTGATTCGGCCCGCCCGGCCGACCCGCCTGTGACCTGGGCTTTTACGGGGGGCGGCAGGTTTCACGTGAAACCCGCCGCCCCCGCGCCGCATCCCGGGGGCACGGCGCGGGTGGACCAATCTCCGGCGTCTGGGAAGATGGGGGCGACGATGACCGTCGACCCCTGGTCAGGGACAGACGCAACGCTTTCGCACACCCGCCGCACATCACAAGGAGCGGACAGATGCCCATCGCAACTCCCGAGGTCTACAACGAGATGCTCGACCGGGCGAAGGCAGGCAAGTTCGCCTACCCGGCCATCAACGTGACCTCCACGCAGACTCTGCACGCCGCGCTGCGCGGTTTCGCCGAGGCGGAGAGCGACGGCATCATCCAGATCTCGACGGGCGGCGCCGAGTTCCTGGGCGGCCAGTACAGCAAGGACATGGTCAGCGGCGCGGTGGCGCTGGCCGAGTTCGCGCACGTCGTGGCCAAGAAGTACCCGGTCAACATCGCGCTGCACACCGACCACTGCCCCAAGGACAAGCTCGACGGCTACGTCCGTCCGCTGCTGAAGATCTCCCAGGAGCGCGTCGCCGCGGGCCAGAACCCGCTGTTCCAGTCCCACATGTGGGACGGCTCCGCCGAGAAGCTCGACGAGAACCTCTCCATCGCGCAGGAGCTGCTCGCCGAGGCCGTCAAGGCGAAGATCATCCTTGAGGTCGAGATCACCCCGACCGGTGGCGAGGAGGACGGCGTCACCCACGAGATCAACGACGAGCTCTACACCACGGTCGCCGACGTCGAGCGCACCGCCGAGGCGCTGGGCCTGGGCGAGAAGGGCCGCTACCTGCTGGCCGCGTCCTTCGGCAACGTCCACGGCGTCTACAAGCCGGGCAACGTCGTCCTCCGTCCCGAGCTGCTCCGCGAGCTGCAGGACGGCGTCGCGGCCAAGCACGGCAAGGAGAACCCGTTCGACTTCGTCTTCCACGGCGGCTCCGGCTCCACGGAGGAGGAGATCCGCACGGCGCTGGAGAACGGCGTCGTGAAGATGAACCTCGACACGGACACGCAGTACGCGTTCACGCGGCCGGTCGCGGACCACATGTTCCGCAACTACGACGGTGTCCTGAAGGTCGACGGCGAGGTCGGCAACAAGAAGACGTACGACCCGCGCAGCTGGGGCAAGCTGGCCGAGGCGGGCATGGCCGAGCGCGTCACGAAGGCGTGCGCGGACCTGCGCTCGACGGGCACGAAGCTCAAGTAGCCCGCGGCTCGGCTCGCGCGGACTGACGCCCGCGCGGACTGACGCCCGCGCGGACTGTCGCTCGCACGGACTGACGACGGACAACGCGTCCCGGCGCCTCATGGCGCGGGGGCGCGTTGTCGCGTTCCGGCCGCCGGGCCCGGGGGCCGGCGCCGGCCCGGTGAACGGAGCCGAGCCGGCC
The DNA here is from genome assembly GCF_051386515.1 of Streptomyces sp. URMC 123. Lineage (NCBI taxonomy): Bacteria > Bacillati > Actinomycetota > Actinomycetes > Kitasatosporales > Streptomycetaceae > Streptomyces > Streptomyces sp. URMC 123. Next base: position 5,010 of record NZ_JBPQTV010000199.1, read on the forward strand.
CGTGCACCCGGACCGCGCCGGAGGCGCCGCGGCGGCCGCGTGGCTGCGGTGGCTGGCGGGGAGGCCACCGGGGATCATCGTGCGTATGAGCGATTCCCCGCCGGACCGAGACGACGGCCGGGACCGGACGCCCGCCGACCCCCGGCAGAAGGCACCCGCGCCGCCCGCGCCGGAGACGGCCGCGACGCCCGCGCCGCGGGCATCCGCACCGGAGGCGGCCGCCCACCGCGCCGGCCGTGTCCGGCTGTCCGAGGCCACGGGCCGCTGGATCGTCCTGACGGCAGTACTGGGCTCGGGCATGGCGATGCTCGACAGTACGGTCGTCAACGTCGCCCTGCCCCGGATCGGCACGGACCTCGACGCCGACCTCGCCGTCCTCCAGTGGACCGTCAACGCCTACATGCTCACGCTCGCCGGCCTGATCCTCCTCGGCGGCGCCCTGGGCGACCGCTACGGCCGGCGCCGGATCTTCGTGATCGGTGTGGTGTGGTTCGCGGCGGCGTCACTGCTGTGCGGGCTGGCGCCGAACGCGCCCGTACTGATCGCGGCCCGGGCCCTGCAAGGCATCGGCGGGGCGCTGCTGACGCCGGGCTCGCTGGCGCTGATCCAGGCCACGTTCCACCCGGACGACCGCGCCCGCGCGGTGGGCGCCTGGTCGGGCCTGGGCGGCGTCTCGGCGGCGGTGGGGCCGTTCCTGGGCGGCTGGCTGGTGGACGGCCCCGGCTGGCGCTGGGTGTTCCTGCTGAACGTGCCGCTGGCGCTGATCTGCGTGCCCGTGGCGCTGCGCCATGTGCCGGAGACGCGGGACCCGGCCGCGCACGGCCGCTTCGACGCGGCGGGCGCGGCGCTGGGCGCGCTGTCGCTCGGCGCGGTGACGTACGCGCTCATCGAGGCGCCGGAGCGGGGCGCCTCGGCGACCGTCCTGGTCCCGGCGGTGCTCGGGGTGGTGCTGGGGGCGGTGTTCGTGGCCGTCGAGCGGCGCCGCGCCGATCCGATGCTGCCACCGGACATCTTCGCCTCGCGCCAGTTCACGGCGGTGAACGCGGTGACGCTGGGGGTGTACGCGGCGTTCGGCGGCTTCTTCTTCCTGTCCGTGCTGCAACTCCAGGTGGTCCTCGGCTATTCGGCGCTCGCGGCGGGGACGGCGCTGCTGCCGACGACCGTACTGATGCTGCTGCTCTCCGCGCGCTCGGGCGAGCTGGGTCAGCGGATCGGCCCGCGCGTCCCGCTGACGGTGGGGCCGCTGCTGTGCGCGGCGGGCATGCTGCTGATGACGCGGGCGGGGCCGGGCGCGCAGTACTGGCGGGATGTGCTGCCCGCGCTGGTGGTGCTCGGCGCGGGCATGGTGCTGCTGGTGGCGCCGCTGACGTCGACAGTGCTGGCGTCGGTGGACGTCGGCCGGGCGGGCCTGGCCAGCGGGGTGAACAACGCGGTGGCGCGGGCGGCGGGCCTGGTCGCGGTGGCCGCGCTGCCGCTGCTGGCGGGCATGGGGCCGGAGGTCTACCGCTCGGCGGCGGAGTTCGACGCGACCTTCCGCCGGGCGATGGTGATGTGCGCGGGGGTGCTGGTGGCGGCGGCCGTGGTGGCGTGGCTGACGGTGCGCTCGGACGTCCTGGAGGAGGGGGCGGCCCCTGCGGGGGCCCGGCGCGCGCCCGAGCCCGAGCCCGGGGGCGAGGCGGCCCGCGAGGGAGCCGGCCGGTGCCACCCGGAGTGCGCGTACCACTGCCCCGTGTCCGCCCCGCCGCTCGACCCGGGCGAGGTCCGCGGCCGGCCGCCGGGAGATGCCCGGGGCTGACGCCCACGCTGGGGCCCGTCGGCCGAGACCCGTCGGCGGGTCACGGTGTCTGGGGGCCGGGACGGGGCTCGCGGCCTCGGCGACCGGCGCGGGCGTGCGCGGAAGCGCGCGGGCGCGCGCCGGGGGAAGGGTGCCCCAGGTGAGGGGCGGTCCGGCAGACTGGAACCCATGGCCATTCATGAGAACCTGCTCGGGGGCCCGCCCCCGACCCATCTGCCCGACGACCCCGAGCCGCGCGAGCTCCTCGCGTCCGGCGCCGCGCCCGCCGAGGTCGCCGCGAAGTACCCCGCGTCCTCCCTCGCGTGGGCGCAGCTCGCCGACGAGGCCTTCGAGGCGGGCCGGGTCGTGGAGTCGTACGCGTACGCCCGTACCGGCTACCACCGCGGCCTGGATGCGCTGCGCCGCGCGGGCTGGAAGGGCCATGGCCCGGTGCCGTTCGAGCACGAGCCGAACCGCGGCTTCCTGCGGGCCCTGCACGCGCTGGCCCGCGCCGCGCAGGCCATCGGCGAGAACGAGGAGCACGAGCGCTGCGCCACGTTCCTGCGCGACTCCTCGCCGACCGCGGCGGACATCCTGTCCTGACCCGGACTCGCCCCGGACGCCGGTCCGTTCGCTCCGGACGCCGGTCCGCTCGCCCCGGGCGGTGAGCCGCGCGCCACGGCGGCCGAGTCCGCGCGCCGGCCCAGGCAACCCGAGGCCCCGAACGCCCCTCTGTACGGGTGTTCGGGGCCTCGTCGCACGCGTGGCGCACCGGCCCGGGACCACACCGCACGCCCCTGTACGATCATCGAACATTTGATCGGGTCTGGGCTGTTGTGCGGGGAGCGTGGCATGGCCGAACGCGGAGTACGGCGAGCGGGGTCCGGGTCCGAGAGACGCGCCGAGCGGCGCGGCGGGCGGGCCGGGCGGCGCGGTCGCCGCGGGGCCGCCTGGCCGACCCTGGTGTGCTTAGCGGTCGCCGCGGCGGGCATCGCCGCGCTCCTGGGCGGCGCCGGCCTGGCGCACTGGCAGCGGCTGGACGACGAGGCCGACGCCGTGGCCCGCGCCCGTACGGAGCCGCTCCCCGGCGGTTCCGGGGCCGCCGCGGCCGCTCCGCCGGCCACCTCCGCCGCCCGGCCGTCGCCGGGAGCGCCCGGCGACGGCGGCAACGCGTCCGGGGCCCCGCCGGGCCCGTCGAACGGCGCCTCCGGCCCGAGCGGCCCGAGCGGCTCGCCGTCCTCCTCGCCCTCCACCTCCCCGAGTACGGGCGCGTCCGGCGGTGTGCGGGCCAGCGGCCCGGGGACCTTCGCGACCGCCCAGGCGAGCGGCGCCGCGGTGGGCACGGGCACGATCCGCCGCTACCAGGTGCAGGTGGAGCACGGCATCGAGCTGTCCGCCGGCGCGGCGGCCAACGAGATCGCCGGGATTCTGGGCCACTCGCGCGGCTGGACCAAGGACGGGGTCAACGGCTTCGAGCTGGTCTCCTCGGGACCCACCGACTTCGTGGTGAAGATCGCCACGCCGGCGACGGTGGACCGCATCTGCGGTGCGGCCGGCCTCGACACCGGCGGCGAGGTGAACTGCGCGGTGGGCGCCACCGTGGTGGTCAACCTCAAGCGCTGGATGCTGGGCTCGCCGGAGTTCGACGGCCCCCTGGGGGAGTACCGCGCCCTGATCGTCAACCACGAGGTGGGCCACCGCATCGGCCACGGCCACGAGGGCTGTGCGGGCCCGGGCAAGCCGGCGCCCGCGATGATGCAGCAGATCAAGGGGCTCAAGGGCTGCACGGCGAACGCCTGGCCCTACGACACGGCGGGAAAGTACATCGGCGGCCCGCGCGTCCCCTGACCGTACGGGCGGGCGCCCGTACGGCCGGAAGGTGAGGGCCGGCCGCGCCGTCCCCCGTACGGCCGGAGGCACGTCCCTGTACAGACGGAGGCGGGGCCCGTACGGGCGGAAGGCCCCCGTACGGGCGGTGGTCCGCCCCTGTGCGGGCGGGCGCGCGGCCCGTACGGGCCGAGGCCCGGCCCCGTATCGACGGAGGGCGTGAGCCGGCCGTGCCGTGCCCCGTACGGGCGGAAGTCCGCGCTCGCGGTGACGGAAGCCTTCGTACGTGCGGAGGCTGGCCCCGTACGGACGGAAGGCCCGCGCTCGCGCGGACGGAAGCCCTCGTACGGGCGGAGGTAGCCCGTACGGCCGGAGGTCGTGTGGCCCGTGCGGGCGGAGGCGTGGCCCGTACGGGCGGCGGGCGTGAGCCGGCCGTGCCCGTGCTCCGTACGGCCGGAGGCCCGGCCCGTACCGGCGGAAGACCCCCGTACAGACGAGGGCGTGAGTCGACCGCGCCGTGACCCGTGACGGGCGGAGGCCCGCCCCCGTACGGTCGGAGGCCCGCCCTCGCGCGGACCGGGGGCGTGAGCCGGCCGTGCCGTGACCCGTACGGCTGGAGGCTCGACCCGTACGGGCGGAAGGTACGGGCCGGGCCCTTCCGTGACCCGTACGGGTGGAAGGCGCCCGTACGGGTCGAGGCCCGGCCCCGTACGGGCGGCAAGCCCCCCGTACTGTCGGACGCCCGTTCGGCCTCTGACCGTACGGGCGCACGCTCATTACCCTTGCCCTATCCGCGTCATGGCGCACATGATCTCCGCGTGTCCCGGCACCGTGCCCCACCAGGGCCCGGCCGGGCCCGGTCCATGGAGGGAACACCATGTCCGACACCCCGGCCGGCTTCACGGACGACGACCAGGCGATCCCCGGTCTCGACCTCGATCCGGACCTCAGCATCGGCAGCCACGGCACCACCCCGTACGAGGACTACGTCCACGCCTCCGTCCTGACCCGGCTCCAGCGCACGCTCACCGACGACCCCGGCGAGATGGTCTTCCTGGTGGCCACCCAGGTGATGGAGCTGTGGTTCACCGTGATCGTCCACGAGTGGCGGACCGCCGCGCACGCGCTGCGCGGCGACGACCTGCCGACCGCGCTCGCCGCCCTGCGCCGCAGCCAGTACGAGCTGGAGTCGCTGAACGCCTCCTGGAAGCCGCTCGCGCACCTGACGCCCGGACAGTTCAACTCCTACCGCGCCGCCTTGGGCGAGGGCTCGGGCTTCCAGTCGGTGATGTACCGGCGGCTGGAGTTCCTGCTGGGCGAGAAGTCCACGTCGATGCTGGTCCCGCACCGGGGGCAGCCCGCGGAGCACGCGGAGCTGGAGAAGGCGCTGCACGAGCCGAGCCTGTACGACGAGGCCCTGGCCTTTCTCGCCCGCCGCGGCCATGACATTCCGGCCGAGGTGCTCCACCGCGACCCGACGCAGCGCCATGAGCCGCACCCGGCCGTGGAGGAGGCCTGGCGCGCGGTCTACGCGGCCGAGGGCGAGGCCGTGGCCACGGGCGGGGCGCTGACCGACGGCGCCGGGGACGAGGTGCGGCTCGGCGAGGCGCTGACCGAGGTCGCCGAGCTGGTGTGGCGCTGGCGCAACGACCACCTCGTCGCCACCCGGCGGGCGATGGGCGCCAAGCGCGGCACCGGCGGCTCGGCCGGCGTGGCCTGGCTCGAAAGACGCGCCTCCAAAAACGTTTTTCCCGAGCTGTGGACGGCACGCAGCCATGTCTGACACCTCTGATGCGCCTGACACGCCTGACACGCCCACGCCTGACACGTCCGACACGTCAGACCTCGCGGCGCGCGCCGCGCGGCTGGACGCGGCCGACGAACTCGCCTTCGTCCGCGACCGCTTCGTCCTCGACGACGACGTGGTCTATCTCGACGGCAACTCCCTGGGCGCGCTGCCGCGTGCCGTGCCGGGCCGGCTGGCCGAGGTCGTCGAGCACGAGTGGGGCCGGCTCGGCATCCGCTCGTGGGAGGAGAGCGGCTGGTGGACGGCGCCGGAGCGGATCGGCGACCGGATCGCGCCGCTCGTCGGGGCCGGCCCGGGCCAGGTGGTGGTCGGCGACTCCACCAGCGTCAATGTCTTCAAGGCGCTGGTGGGGGCGGTGCGCATCGCCCACGCCGACGGGCCCGGGCGCGACGAGATCCTCGTCGACGCCGGCACCTTCCCCACCGACGGCTATATCGCCGGGTCCGCCGCCCGGCTGACCGGCTGCCGCGTGCGGGCCGTGCCCGCCGACCGGATCGCCGCCGAGGCGGGCCCACGCACCGCGGTCGCCCTCGTCAACCACGTCGACTTCCGCACCGGCCGGCTGTACGACCTGCCCGGCATCACCGCCGCCGTGCGCGCGGCCGGCGCGCTCGCCGTCTGGGACCTGTGCCACAGCGCGGGCGCGCTGCCCGTCGAACTCGCCGCGCACGGCGTCGACTTCGCCGTCGGCTGCACGTACAAGTTCCTGAACGGCGGGCCCGGCGCGCCCGCGTACCTGTACGTGCGGCCCGGCCTCCAGCGCTGGTTCGACTCCCCGCTGCCCGGCTGGAACTCGCACGCCGAGCCCTTCGCGATGGCCGCCGACTACGCCCCCGCCGAGGGCGCGCCGCGCGGGCGCGTGGGCACGCCCGACATCCTCTCCATGCTGGCGCTGGAGGCGGCGCTCGGCGTCTGGGACGGGGTGCGGATCGAGGCCGTACGCGCCAAGAGCCTCGCCCTGACCGACTTCTTCCTGGAGTGCGTGGCGCGCTACGTGCCGGCGGGGCTGGTGGAGTCGCTGACTCCGGACGCGCACGCGGAGCGGGGCAGCCAGGTGTCGCTGCGCTGCGCGGAGGCGGAGAAGGCGATGCCGGAGCTGATCCGGCGCGGGGTCGTCGGGGACGTGCGGCGCCCGGACGTGCTGCGGTTCGGGTTCACCCCGCTGTACACGAGCTTCGCGGAGGTACGGCGGGCGGCGCGGGTGATCGGGGAGGTGTTGTCGTGAGCGGGGTGGAGGAGGCGGGGGCACAGG